>JBMNTW010000140.1:0-4929 GCA_050945935.1 Christensenellales bacterium | reverse complement strand
CCGGCTGCGAGCAGGAAAGCTGCAAGGAGTGCGAGGAGTGTAAAACCTGCCCCAAGAGCGAAAACTGTACGGACGTTGTGGTCCTGCCCGACTCCCCCAAGGAACAGCTCGCCGCTTCGAAAGCGGAACACGAGGAAGCCTCCGGCCAGATCGGGCACGGAAAGGCCAAGGCGATGCAGCAGGACGACGCCAGAATCGACCTGGATCAGGTCAACCTGCCCGACCCGGTGATGATCGAAATGAAACGGCTCATCAAAAGGGTGGAGGAGCTTGAACAGCGCCTTATGGAGCTTGAAAAAACCGCAGAAAAGCATTAATCTGGCAATATGGCATATTTGGCGGCGTAATTTCATTTTCATACGATTTAGCAGGAGGAAACCATGAGAATTTACAACACCATGACGAGGAAAAAGGAAGAGCTCGTGCCCGTCACCCCCGGCGAGGTAAAGATTTACGCCTGCGGCCCGACGGTTTACAACTTCTTCCATATTGGAAACGCGCGCCCCTTTATCGTGTTTGACACGTTGCGCCGCTATCTGGAATACAGGGGTTACAAGGTCACCTTTGTCCAGAACTTTACAGACATTGACGACAAGATGATCAACCGCGCCAACGAAGAGGGCATCACCGTCAAGGAACTGGCGGAACGCTATATTGAAGAGTACTACAAGGACGCTGACGCCCTCGGCATCGAACGGGCGACGGTGAACCCCAGGGCAACGGAAAACGTTCAGGAAATCATCGAGCTGATTTCCACCCTGATCGAAAAAGGCCACGCCTACGCCACCGAAGACGGAGACGTTTATTACGACACTCACTCCTTTGATGAGTACGGCAAGCTCTCCGGCCAGCCGCTGGAAGATTTGGAAGCAGGCGCGCGCATTGAAGTGGGCGAGAAGAAGCGCAGCCCTTCGGACTTTGCCCTCTGGAAAGCCGCAAAGCCGGGCGAGCCCTATTGGGAAAGCCCCTGGGGCATCGGCAGGCCGGGCTGGCACATCGAATGCTCTGCAATGAGCATGAAGTACCTCGGCAAGACCTTTGACATTCACGCCGGCGGCATGGACCTCATCTTCCCCCACCACGAAAACGAAATCGCCCAGAGCGAAGGCGCCACCGGCCAGCCCTTTGCGAAGTACTGGATGCACAACGGCTACATCAACGTGGACAATAAGAAGATGTCCAAATCCGAAGGCAACTTCTTCACAGTGCGGGATATCTCCAAGGAATACGATCTGGAAGCCGTGCGATTGTTCATGCTCTCCGCCCAGTACAGGAATCCCGTCAACTTCTCCAGAGAGCTGATCGAACAGGCCAAAAACAGCCTGGAAAGGCTGAAGAACGCCAAGGACCGCATCGAAGATGCTGTGAAGAACGGCACCGAAGGCGAAACCGGCGCCGACTTTGCGGAACTGCTGGAAAAATCCCGCCAGTCCTTCATCGACGCTATGGATGACGACCTGAACACCGCGGACGCGCTTGCCGCACTGTTCGAGCTGATCCGCGAGACGAACATTCGCTTCTCCGAACCACGCCCGAAGAAGGAAGCGGAAGCTGCCCTTACGCTTTTGAATGAGCTCACCGGCGTGCTGGGCATTCTGAACAAGAAGGACAGCATCCCCCAGGAGATTCTTGCGAAAGCCGAGGAGCGCCAGGCAGCCAGAAAGGCGAAGGACTGGAAGCGCGCGGACGCCCTTCGAGACGAAATCGCCGCCGCGGGCTACATTGTCGAGGATACGCCCAACGGCCCGAAGGTGAAAAAGGCGTAAAGCCCCAAAAAAGCAAACCCCCGGCACCAAACCGGGGGTTTTGCATGGGCAATCTTCAACCGTTCACAAGCTCGGGGTGCATCGCCAGATATTCCTCCCGCAGAAGGGAATAGCAGACGAGATCCATCGCCCGACCGTCGTACAGCTTCGCAGCGCAGCGGACGGTGCCTTCAAGCTTAAAACCGCATTTTTCAATGACGCGTTTGGAAGCCACATTGTCCGGAAAATGCGAAACGGACACAAGATCCAGCTCCATATCCAAAAAAGCGAACCGGAGCGCCGCCTGGGCGGCTTCGGTGGCATAGCCGCGCCCCCACACTTCCGGGGAAAGGGTATAGCCCAATGAACGGCAGGTTTTGATGGCGCGCATCTCATCCGGGTGCAGGCCGACGGAACCCACCACCCGGCGGGAAACCTTGTCCACCACCGCCCAGGTTTCATCCTCTGCGATGAAGCTTTTGATGATGTTCACGGAGTCCTGAATGGTCTTGTGGGGGCGCCAGCCGGCGGCGGGACCCACTTCCGGCAGACGGGCATAGGCAAAAAGGTCCTTCGCGTCGGACTCGTACCAGCGGCGAAGGTTCAAACGGGGTGTTTCAAGAGGCTTCATGACTGAGCTCCTTGGGAAAAGTTTGCATTGCCAGCATTATATACCATTCCCATTTGCGAAAAAAGTGTAACTTTTGGCATGGCAGGCAGAGCATGCCTTGTATGTGGGGTCCGGGATTGTTATAATACACCTGAAATTGGATGAATCAATGCGCAGACGCGCAAAAGGGGTATTTCTGATGAAAAACAGATTCAAAAGGGCAGTTACGCTGCTGCTGGCGCTTTCCATGGTTTTCGCGCTGGGCACCTCCGTCGCTTTTGCCAGCGTTTCCGGCAAGACCACGTCGAACCTGAACAAGCGGTCTTCGCCCAGCACCGCATCCAGTGTGATCGGCACGATTAAGAAGGGCAGCACCGTTTCTGTGGTGTCCATGATCAAAAACGGCGAAAAGTACGGCTCCACGAAGGTCGTGGGAGACTGGTATAAGCTTTCCGACGGCAGCTTTGTGTCTGCGGACTATGTGACCCTCAGCGCCCCGCTGGACGATGAGGAGGAACTCCCCCCGGAAGATGAAGACGAGCTCCCCCCGGAAGACGAAGACCTGGAAGAAGTCGTCGACGTGGATGATGACGGCATCACCATAGAGGACGGGGACGAAATCACCCTGGAAGACGACCTGGACGAGATTCCCGTCGAAGACGAGGAAGACGTTCCGCCCGAAGACGATCTTGAGGAAGAAGGAATCCCCACCGAGGACGATGGCCCCAAAATGGGCACCGTCAACGCAACCACGCTGAACATGCGCGCAACCCCTTCTTCTTCGGGTTCCATTGTGGCGAAGCTTACGCGCAACGCCATCGTTTCCATCACCGCCGAATATTCGGATGGAGACAAGGTAGGCGGCGTGACCGTTGCCGGCAACTGGTATAAGGTGAGCTACAACGGCAAGACGGGCTATGTTTCCGCGGATTACATTAAGGTCTCTACGGTGCAGACCGGCACCGGATCCACCGTGAAACTCCCCATCAAGACCACCAAAACCGTTTACAAGACCACCCAGAAGGTGAAGGTCTATAAACTGCCCACCACCATGGCGTCCACCAATGGAACGCTGGATTCCGGCGCCACGGTGAGTGTTCAGAAGACCATCAACGACGGCGCGAAGTTCACCGGTCTGTCCACCGCTGTTTCCGGCAAGTGGTACCAGATCGGCAGCAGCAAGTATATTCAGGCGAAGTACGTTACCACTTCGTCCACGACCGGCAAATCCACGGTGGAGATTCCCCTGGGCACCGTGCTGAAAACCACCACCGCTGTGCGTCAGAGGGCGAAGCCCTCCACTTCCGCCGCCCAGCTTGCCAAGCTGGAAAAGGGCACGAGCATCGTCATCGTCGGCGCCGTGCTAGACGGTGAAATTTACAACGGCGCCAAGGTCACCGGTAACTGGGTGCAGGTCAAAGGCGGCGGATTCATTTCCGCGGATTACGTTGTCCTGCCCTGACGGTTTCCGCCCTTGCACGTGTAAGCAATCGAGTATACAATGAACAGAAGCGGCCTTCGTTGCCGCTTCTTTCAAAATGAAGCCGAAGCAGACTTCACGGAGGACCCAATGTTCAGAAAAAAACACCTAACACCGATATTGCTCCTGCTGGCGCTGGCAATGCTGTTGAGCGCCTGCGGCAGTCCCGAACCCGAACCGTCGCCCACGCCCGATCTGGTTGAGGAGGTGCTTCCCACTCCCACCATCGAGCCGACACCCGAGCCCACCCCGTCGCCCACGCCCGAACCCACTCCCACGCCGGAACCCAACGCCGCAACGGGTGTGCAGGGGTACATTTCCATGCCGAACACCAAGGTGGACTATCTTATCACTCTGGGTGAGGACAATGATTACTACCTCGAGCACGACATCAACGGCAAAAAAACCGTTTACGGCTGGATTTACTTCGATTACAGAAATGCGGACCCCGCCCGCCGCAGAAACGTGATCATCTACGGTCACAACATGAAGGATGACACGATGTTCGGCGACCTCCACAAGTATGAGGACAAGGACTTCTTCAAGAAGAACATGGAATACGAGATGGAGATGTTCGGCGAGCGTTACCGCATCCGCCTCGCCTATGTGGCGATGATCAACTACAAGGAATACAACTTCATCAAAACCAAGTTCAAGGACGACGCAGACTTCCTTGACTTCATCAACACAGCGCTGACCACCCAGGCCCGTTTCAAAGACGAGGAATACACCCCCAGCGCGGACGATACGCTCATCACGCTGGTGACCTGCGTTTCCCGCAGAGAGTCGAACAAGGACCTGAAGCGCTGGGTCGTTGTGGGCAGGGTGGTGGAGGACCTCGGACCCGCCCAGCACGAAACCGCGGGCTATGTAACCGCCCAGAATTGACCGTATCAAAAAGCAAAGAAGCATATAAAATGCAAAGATTCGCAACGGTGCTGTGCACCATCGCCTGCGCGCTGTTTGTGTTCTGCGCGCTGCTCTCCTGCGTGGAGTACGCCTGTTTTGACAGGGACTTCTACGAACAGGAGTACCGAAAACTGGATACCGCGCGCGCCATCGGCATGAAACATTCCACCCTGATGACGGTGACC
>JBMNTW010000139.1:0-4977 GCA_050945935.1 Christensenellales bacterium | reverse complement strand
ATGAACCGGCGCTGTTCAGGGCGAAAACGCCGCATATGGGCTTTTCCTTCCGAAAGGACCGCATCGGCGTGGAAACCGTTTCCCCAAAAGGGAAAAGCACCGCGCTGGAACTGCTGTTTTGCGGCGCGAGGGAGGACATGACCATCAAAGGTGAAGGGGAGCAGTTTGGCACGCTCAACTACATCATCGGCGGCAACGCGCAGCAATGGCACCCGAACATGACGGCTTATGAAAAACTGCGGTACGAAGGCATCTGGGAAGGCGTTGATCTGGAACTGTTCGGCGACGCGAACGGCCTGAAGTTTATCTGGACGCTCAAAAAGGCGAACGCCGCCCCGTCCATCCGCCTGCACTGGTCGGGGTGCGAAGAACTGGCGTTGAGCGATGATGGCAGCCTGCTGATTGGTTACGCCGGCGGCATACTGGCGGATACCGCGCCTGCCGCGTGGCAGTATGCGGGCGGAAGCAGGCAAAAAGTCGCCTGCGCCTATCGATTGCTTGACGAAGGGGAGTTCGGTTTTGCGCTTTCGGGCGAATATGACCCCGATTTGCCGCTGGTCATCGACCCGTTGATTGCGTTTTTGGGATTTTGACGGTTTTGTGTTCCTTTTTCTAAGAAAGTGAACCCATACATGTAAAAATATGGTTGACACACTTTCATCAGACCTCTATAATAATCAAAAAAGAACGAAGAAGAACATAAAAGAACACATCTATTCATCAGTTTACCCTGGAAAGCAATCAAAAACGACCAAACGGAGGAAGGCACCATGAGAAAAATCAAGAAGATCATCGATCTCACGCAGCCCATTTTCCACAACTGCCCCGGCTGGCCGACCTATGCCGCCACGGAAGTCCACCATGAGACTGTCATCGGCATCGACGGGTACACTTCCGAAATCCTGAAGTGCAACTCCCACACCAGCACCCACCTCGATGCGCCCTTCCACTTCTTCGCGGATATGGAAACCATCGACCAGATCCCGATCGAAGCGTTCATCGGCCACGCGGTTCTGGTGGACCTTGTGGGTGTGGAAGCCTGCCACCCCATTGGCCCTGAAGATTTGGAGCCTTATGCCGATAAGATTAAAGAGGGCACCATTGTGCTTCTGAACACCGGCTGGTCAGGAAAGCGCGGCTTCTCCAAGGAATACTATGCCGACTGGCCCTACCTCACCGGCGAAGGCGCCAAATGGCTGCTGGACAAGGGCGTCAAGGGCGTGGGTATCGACGGCATGAGCATGGGCGGCTGGTATGAAGGAACAGGTCGTCCCTGCCACGAAGTGCTGCTGCCCAACGGCGTGTGGCTGCTGGAAGAAGTCCTCTTCCCGGAAGAAATCCGCCAGTACACCGAGTTCGAGCTCACCGCCGTTCCGCTGCGCCTCCAGGGCTTTGGCGGTTCGCCCTGCAGGGCTTACGCCACCATCTACGAAGACTAATCACATCGCAAAACGCTCTCCCCCTTTCTCCAACGCGGGGAAAGGGGGAGAACAGAAGGAAAACACATGCTTCCATCCGAAAGATACGCCTGCATTGCGGAAATCATCCGGCAGAACGGTTCCGTAGCCGTGGAAACACTGGCAAAGGAACTCGGCGTCAGCGTGATGACCATTCGCCGGGACCTCGCAAAGCTGGACCAGGAAGGCCTTATCGAGCGCTGCTACGGCGGCGCGGTGATCCGCAAGGAAACCAACTATCAGGAAAAAAAGAGCCTTCACGCAGAGGAAAAAAAGAAAATCGCGCAAAAAGCCATCGAGTTCGTTCGGGATGGCGATATTGTTTTTCTGGACGCAGGAACGACGGTCTATGAGATCGCGAAACTGCTTCCCACCAAAAAAGACATTACGGCAATCACCACCGATCTGGAAATCGCCTATTTTTTGAATCAGACCGACGTGGAAACAGTAATCTGCGGCGGTCAGATTCAAAAAGCAACGGGCAGTACCATCGGTGTTTTCGTCAATATGATGATTAAGGACCTGTATGTGAACACCGCATTCTTCGGCGCCCAGTCCATCGACGAGAACTTCAACATCCTCACCCCCACGGCGGAAAAAGCGGTGATGAAGCGCACCATCTGCGAGCATGCCAACAGCCGCTTTCTGGTGGTGGACCGCTCGAAGTTCTACCGCCAGGCACTGATGCGGGTGAACAACCTGAGCGCGTACGACGGCGTGATTACCGACAAGGTGTTCAACGCAGAGGAACAGGAAAAGCTTGACCGGCTGGGCGTTCACATTATACCTGTTGAATAAGGATGTGATTTTGTGTTGCAATGTGTTGTGGTGGCGGACGATCTGACCGGCAGCAACGCCACCGGCGTGCTTCTTCGAAAAACCGGTTTTCCCACCTGCACCGTGTTGAACGAGCAGGAGCTGCGCAGGGAAGACTTGGAGCAGTATACCTGCGCCGTGTTCCCCACCAACAGCCGTTCGATTGACGCGAAGGAAGCGTACGGCAGGGTATATCGCATCGTCGAAAGCATGAAGTCGGAGCGCATCCGGCTGTTTTCCAAGCGCGTCGACAGCACCCTGCGCGGCAACCTCGGCAGCGAGACGGACGCCATGCTGGATGCATTGGGCGAGGACACTGCCGCCATCGTGGCGCCCTGCTTCCCGTCGGCGGGCAGGATACTCCTCGGCGGGTTCCTGCTGGTGGGAACAACCCCCCTGCACCGCACGGAAGCCGCCATCGACCCCACCGCGCCGGTGCATACGTCCAGCATCAAGCAGATATTTGACGGTCAGTCCCAAAGAAAGTCCGCGCTCATCACCATCGAGGACCTGCGGCAGGGGGAAACCTTTGTGGCGGAAAAAATCCGCGCGCTCCATCGCGGGGGCGTGCGCATCATTCTGGTGGACGGCGCCTCCCAGGAGGACATTGACCTCACCGCCGGCGCAGCGGTTTCAAGCGGCATCCCCTTCATCACCGTGGACCCCGGACCCTTCACCGCCGCCGCGGCAAAGCGGCTGATTGCCGCCGAACAGGAGCAGGATAAGAAAAGTAAGGGCGGGGTACTGGGTGTTATCGGCAGCGTCAACCCCGTGGCGCAAAAGCAGGTGGAGGAATTTCTGCATGCCCGAAAAGCTTTTTGCGAGTACGTCAACACCAGAAAACTGCTTGACGATTCCGAAAAAGCCGGGGAAATCGAACGGGTGGTATCCGCCGTCTTGCGAAACTGCGGCGATTTTGATAAGGTGCTGGTCGTCGGCGACGGAATTTTCCCGCAGAACCGGCTGGACTTTGCAGAACTTGAAACTTTCGGCATGCCCAAATCGGCCGCATGCGAGCGCATCAATGACGCGCTGGCGGAAATCGCCCTTCGACTGATTGAGGGAAGAGGATTTTCCGGCCTTTACACCAGCGGGGGGGATATCACCATCGCCGTCACGAAGCGCATGCGGTGCGCAGGCATCGCCCTTTGTGAAGAGGTCATTCCGCTGGCCGCCTGCGGCGAGATTTCAGGCGGCGCGTTCAGCGGCATGAAAATCGTGACCAAGGGCGGCATGGCGGGGGACAGGAATGCCCTGATCACCTGTTTGGACTATTTACTGAAGAAAACGCAGGAGGAGCAAGTTTGAAACCATACATCGCGATTCCGATGGGCGATCCGGCGGGCATCGGCCCCGAAATCGTCGCCAGAGCCATTGCCGACGAAGCGGTGCTGCAGGCGGCGAACTGCGTCGTCGTCGGCGAGAAGAGCGTCATGGAAAACGCCGTCCGCATCACCGGCGCGGATGTGCGCATTCATATCATACAGCAGCCCGATGAAGGGGATTACACCAAAGGTGTCTTAAACCTGATTCAGGTGGACGGCATTACGAGCGGCGAATTTCGAATAGGCGCCATCGACGGCAGGTGCGGCAAGGCATCTTTTTCGTATATTCAAAAGGCCATCCAGCTTGCCAACAGCGGTCAGGCGGACGCCGTGGCGACCACGCCCATCAACAAGGAGTCGCTCAAAGCGGGAAACATTCCCTTCATCGGCCATACGGAGATTTTCGGCGAGCTGACGGGCACCAAGGACCCGTTGACGCTGTTTCAGGTGCGCAACCTTCGGGTATTTTTCCTTTCCCGCCACGTTTCGCTGCGCGAAGCGTGCGACATGGTCAAAAAGGAGCGCATCGTCGATTATGTGAAGCGCTGCCAGAAGGCTCTGGACCAGCTGGGCGTCAGCCAGGGTGTTATGGCGGTGGCGGGTCTGAACCCCCACAGCGGCGAACACGGGCTGTTCGGCAGGGAAGAGGTGGAAGAGGTCATCCCCGCGGTGGCGCAACTTCAAAAAGAGGGGTATCGCGTGGAGGGGCCCATCGGCGCGGATTCCGTGTTCCACCTTGCTTTGCAGGGAAGGTATAACAGTGTTTTAAGCCTGTATCACGATCAGGGGCACATCGCCACCAAGACGCTGGACTTTGAAAAGACCATCTCCATCACCTGCGGCATGCCGATTCTGCGCACATCTGTGGACCACGGCACAGCGTTTGACATTGCCGGCACAGGCAAGGCAAGCGCCGTCAGCATGGTAGAGGCGATTCTTCTGGCTGCGCAGTATGCGCCGCATTTTCAAAAAAAGGGAACGGAAAGTTAAACGGTTTTGTGGTCTGCATCAAAAACGGGCGGAAATGCTTCGTGCATTCCGCCCGTTGTGTTTTTGGGAACAGGTATATGGTTTTCTTTGAGGCTTCGGGCCGTCAGGCGTTCAGCAGAAGGGCGTCCGCATCCACCGTATGCTTGCGAAGCATTTCGATGGCGGCCTCCTCGTCCATCGGTTTGCCCACCAGATAGCCCTGGATGTGGTCGCACCCGTTGGCGAACAGATACTCTTTCTGCGCCTCGCATTCCACGCCTTCCGCCACCGTGGTATGCCCCAGCCGGTGCGCCATCGAGATGATGTCGCCCGTGATGGCGCGGTCCGGTCCGGCTTCCATCAGCTTGTCTATGAAATGCTTGTCAATTTTGATGCTGTTCACGTTCAGC
>JBMNTW010000138.1:0-5034 GCA_050945935.1 Christensenellales bacterium | reverse complement strand
GGTGCTGAACGAGGAGTACGCCCGCATGATTGGCGCGGACTGTTACGCCAAGGACGCGATGGCCACCGTCCGCTACGCGCAGTCGGTTTACACCGACTGACGGGCGGGCAAGTTGATAAACAAGACGACTGACCAGGAGGAACCAAAATGTCCGGCAAGATACTTGTTGCTGGCGGAGCGGGCTATATCGGCAGCCATATGCTCGCCTGCCTGAAGAAAAACGGGATGGACGTCGTTGTGGCGGACAATCTCTGCACCGGCCACGCAGACGCCGTCAAGCACGGCGAGCTGCTGATTGGCGACGTGCGCGACCCCGCGTTTTTGGACGACGTGTTTCATAAGGGTGACATTACCGGCGTCATCCACTTCGCGGCGTTTTCACTGGTGGGCGAAAGCTGCAAGGACCCGCTGAAGTACTACGCCAACAACGTCACAGGCGCTGTTGAGCTGCTTTCCGCCATGCACCGCCACGGGGTGAAGAACATCGTCTTTTCCTCCACCGCCGCGGTGTACGGCGAACCGGAAAAGCAGCCCATTGAAGAAACCGACAGGACCCTGCCCACCAACCCCTACGGCGAGACCAAACTTGCCGTGGAGCGCATGCTCCGCTGGTGCGCGGAGGCCTACGGCATCCGTTACGCGGCGCTCCGGTACTTCAACGCCGCCGGTGCGGACCCGGACTTCGGCATCGGCGAGGACCACTCCCCCGAGACCCACCTGATTCCCATCGTGCTGGACGCCGCGCTGGGCAAGCGCAACCACGTGGGCATTTTCGGAAACGACTACCCCACAAAAGACGGCACCTGCGTTCGGGACTACATCCACGTTTGCGACCTTGCCAACGCCCATCTTCTCGCTTTGAACTACCTTGAAAACGGCGGAAAGAGCGACGTGTTCAATCTGGGCAGCGGCAGCGGTTTTTCCGTTTTAGAAATCGTCGAAGCCGCCCGCAGGGTCACGGGGAAGGACATTCCCACCAAAATCGAGCCGCGCCGCCCCGGCGATCCTTCGGTGCTGGTGGCGTCCAACGATAAGGCGGCAAAAGTTCTCGGCTGGCGTCCGGAGCGCACGGTGATCGACGACATCATCGCTTCCGCCTGGGAATGGAAGAAGGCGCATCCCGCCGGTTACGGGAAGTAAACAGCTCTCACTGTCAACGCAAGCAAAAAGGGACGAATCCGTCCCTTTTTTATGTTGATACAGGAATTACTTGACTGTTATTTCATTCACAGCATTGTGAACAATCATGCTGAGAGTTGTAACCATTTTTTGAAAACCCTTCCCTTTTTCGGACGGGCTGTTTATAATAGCCGCCGGACGCGAAGGCGAAAGCCAAATTTTAACGTCCAAGTTTCGGAGGAATGAAGATGAAAAAAGCTCTTATTCTGATGTCGCTGGGTCTGTCCGCGTGCCTGGCTCTCGGCGCCTGCACCGCTGCCCCCGCTGAACAGCCCGCTCCCACCGATGACTCCGTCCCCACCGGAGAAGAACAGGTCAC
Source organism: Christensenellales bacterium (assembly GCA_050945935.1). Classification (GTDB taxonomy): domain Bacteria; phylum Bacillota; class Clostridia; order Christensenellales; family CALWSW01; genus CALNBC01. The sequence goes on along the minus strand of JBMNTW010000138.1, from coordinate 3,536 downwards.
GGGCGAAGTCGAAGGCGGCGAAGAAGCCCTTCCCGTTGATTCTGAAGTGTCTGACGACGATACCATCGAGCTCGAGCCCACCGTGCTCACCGGCGTTGCCCAGGGCTTTGGCGGCGATGTGACCGTCAACGTGTCCATCGACGAGAACGGCGCCATCGCTGAAGTGACCGTCGAAACCCCCAACGAGACCGAAGGCATCGGCACCGTTGCCGCGCCCGTGGTTGCGGAAGCCATCGTGACCGCCCAGTCCGTCAACGTGGACGCGGTTTCCGGCGCGACCATGACCAGCAACGCGGTTATCGAAGCCGTCACCGCCGCTCTGACCGAAGCCGGCCTGATCGACAACTTCAATAAGTAAGCAAAAAAACAAGGGATCCTTCGGGATCCCTTGTTTAGGCAGTAAGGGCGAAGCGCATCACGCTTCGCCCTGTTTTTCTTTGTCCTTCAGTTTCTTTTCACTTCTGTACTGGTCCAGCCCGTCCTCGCCCTTTTCGATGATCTGGTCCGGCTTGATTTTTGGCACCTGCATGCCGCACAGTTCCTGGTAAGAGGCAAACTCCTCGTCGAACAGGGGCGGCGTGGGCATCAGGCCGGTGCAGTCCGTCGCCGAAGAGACGCTACTGATGTCCGGATATTCATAAATATAGTTAAACTTCTTGATTTTCCCCCGCCGCTTGTTGCTTTTACTGGGCATTTCCGTCCTCCTGGTTTTTTCCATAGTCTGACCGGAAATGCGCCAATTATGCGTACAGCTTAAAACATCCTGCGGTTCATCGCCATCAGGCTCAACAGCAGCGCAGCCGCCACCGCCACAAAGGGCGAAAACACGCTCAGCGCGCCGCACAACAAAAATGTCAACCCCGTTAAAAGCAGCGCGGAAGGCAGGCGCTGCCTGTCCGGCTGGTCGAAGTCGATGCCGATGTTCGGCATCGCCCGCCACTGACCCTGATAGTATCCGCCGCCGCCCAGGCGCATCCGGAGCGCTCCGGAAAACGCGCCCAGCACAAAGCCGCGGTTCAGGTGCGGCACCGCAGCCACGCCGGAAGCCAGGTTCCCCGCCGCCGTTTTGCTGTCCAGCTTGATAATCCAGGCGGAAACCATGGTCATCACCGCGCTCAGTCTTGCGGGCAGCATGGAAAGGTAGTTGCCGATGGTGCGCACCATGTCGGAATACGCGGGGCGGGTGTCAAAGGGCCGGTCCGCGGAGCGCACCAGCAGCATCACCACAACGGCGGCCCAGCAGAGAGCGGCGTTCAGCGTTCCGCCGGAGGTGCCGATCAGCATGCCGAAGGAAGCAAAAAGCAGGGGCAGCACGCCGCCTTCGGTCAGCGCGATGGCGCATTCCTCCACTGCGGTGCGTACAAGCCCCTGTTCAGACATTTTCTCGGTATCTTTGGCGGTGATGCGGGCAAGGGTCTTGCGCGCCTGCTCCTTATCCCCCTTGTTGAGCGCTTTCAGCACCGAAAGGGTATGCCAAAGGGGCCTTCGCAGGTCGAAGGCCGTGTAAATGGCGAATATTCTGAACAGCGACGTGAAAAAGTATCCAAAAAACGCTCTTATCAGCAGGGAGATTGCCACCACCGCCGCGCCGGACACCGCAGCAAGCAGAATGCAGGCGACGATGGCGTAGGTCCTGTCCCGGTTGACGGCGCTTCGTCCTAAAGAAAGCCGGATGCGGTCGTCTATCTTCCAAACAGCTTTTGCCAGCCATTTAACCGGGTTGAAAACCACCGCTTTGCCGAAGACCAGCTCAATCAGCACGGCGATGATAATCTCCGCCCAGGCGGTAAAGCCGAATAACAGCACATGTTTGAACATTGGTCACCTCATAAAGCAGACACCGGGCAAGGTACGAACCCTGCTTTGCCCGAAGCATTCGTGCGCAGTGCGCACCTGCCGTACGGCAGCGGTCCGTTAACGAAAATTCCCGTTGTCATTGCCCTATATTAGGAGCATAATATACCAGATACTTGGTCAAATGGCATCCATTTTCGCTGTGATGTGCTTTTGACGCGCTCCAAAACCGCTTTTTGCAGGGTTTTTCTGCACCCGAACCAGCCCCCAAAGAGCTGACTGCCTTTCTTATTGAAAAGGGTTGACATTATGGCACCCGGCCCTGAAACCGGTCAGATGACCGCCGAAACAGCGTTATATATGCCGCATCCATTGCGGACGGGTACTTCCGATGCTATAATGCAGAGCATCGAAGATTCGTCTGAACGCCCCGTCTTTTGAGGATTGAGCCAAATGCCCTACTTGTATGCCCACGCCTGTTGTTCCGCCCTGGCAAGGGAGGCGGTCTTTTTTGAAAACCTTCCTTCCGGTACCCTTTTGGAAAGGCTTCGGAAAAAAAGCGGCGTTGCGGCGCATCCTCCGTTTGACGGACTGCTGAACGCCAAAGAGGGGCCGGTTTCCGTCATCGAATCGCGGCTTCCCCTTTTTCGCTGGGGCGCCCAGGGGCCGGACATCTGGTTTTACCACGCGCTCATCCGCCCTTTGCACTCCCAGCGGCGCTGGGGCAATCGCATGCACGCCGAAAACGTGGACTTGACCATGGAAGCGCTGCTTGACAGCACGCTTGAAGCCACGGGGAGCGAGAGAGACGGCCGCTTTGCCTATTTTTGCGGCTTTTTGACCCATTACGCCCTGGACTCCGCCGCCCATCCCTTCGTTCACAGCCGGTGCGGCGACCACAAGTTCCACACCATGTTCGAAGCCGAGCTGGACACGGCGCTGCTCGCCCTTTCGGGGGAAAGCCCGGGAACGCTCCCGCCCGCTTTAACCATGCCTGCATTATCTTCCGAAGACGCCGGCGTCGTGGTAAAGATGCAGACCTCCATCGTCCTCCGCTGGGGGGAAAGCGTTCCCAGTGATGTACTTTCTTCCATCGTGCAAAAAGCGCCCGGTATTTTAACGCGCCAGCACGACCCTTCGGGGAAAAAGCGCAGCTTTGCCCTTGCGCTGGAAAAACTGATTGCAGGCAGACCCGCCGTCTCCCGCTTTCTGTTCCCGCTATCTGCGGACGAAGAACGGGACGTTTTGAACCTGCGCCGCAATGTATGGCCGCTGCCCTGGAGCAACGAACCGAGGAACGAAGACTTTCTGACGCTTCTGGAAACCGCCGCGCTGCGGGCGGCGGATTACATTCGCTCGCTGTACGAAGGCGTGTACTGCGGCGGCGCGAAATCCTCCGTGCTGGAGGCGATTGGCCAGCTTTCGCTGGACAACGGGCTGCCCTGGCGGGAGTCCTTTGTCAATGAACCGTATCACGCAGGCGTATACGATGAAAGACCCCGGAGGTAACATGCTCACCCATCCATCACAACCCAGACACCACCACATGCACCCCACGCGTGTGCTGGCGCTGGGCTTTCTCTCTGTCATACTGGTTGGCACTCTGCTTTTAACGCTGCCTATTGCCACCACGGCCCGTAAAAGCGTAGGTTTTTTGAACGCCCTTTTTACCGCCACGTCCTGCGTGTGCGTCACCGGGCTGACGGTGGTGGAAATCGGCCTTGTGTACTCCGGATTCGGGC
>JBMNTW010000137.1:0-5054 GCA_050945935.1 Christensenellales bacterium | reverse complement strand
CCACGAGGCGTTCACCGCTCTTGGTGAAAGCAACCACCGAGGGCGTGGTCCTTCCGCCTTCGGGGTTGGTTATGACGACGGGCTCGCCGCCTTCCAAAACGGCGACGCAGGAGTTGGTTGTGCCCAGGTCAATGCCGATAATTTTGCTCATTATAAACCTCCGATGATTGTAAGCTGACTTGATAAATGCCTTTTATGTAAAGGTGAACGCCGGTATCGCCTTTGTTCACTGGTTGACCTTGACCATGCTGTGCCGAAGCACCTTGTCCTTATGCATGTAGCCTTTCTGGAACTCCTCGACCACCGCGCCGGACTCGGCGCCCTCGACGGCGCACTGCATGACCGCTTCGTGGAATGCCGGGTCAAAGGGCTGGCCCACGGCTTCGATGGGCGTTACACCCAGTTTGGCAAAGGCGTCCGTAAACTGGCGGTGCACCAGCCGCAGCCCTTCCGCTAAAGGTGAACTGTCTTCCTTCGCCGCCGCGAGCGCGCGCTCCAGACTGTCATACGCGGGCAGCAGCGTGGAAATCGCGTTTCTGACGCCTTCGTCCAAAGAATCCGCCCTAACGGAGTTGTTGCGGCGGCGAAAATTGTCAAAATCCGCCTGCACCCTTTGGGCCAGCGTCTTCATCTCGTCCCGTTCGGCGGTGATGGCCTCGATTCTGGTTTTGAGTTCGTCAAACTGTTCCTTGGTCAGAACAAAAGTCTCTTCCTGATTTTCGGTTTGGACCTCCTGTTCGGGCTGGTTTTCCTGTTCGTTGACGACTTCTTCGTTTATCCTGCCGTTCGCCTTTTCATCTTGCTTTCTGCTCATTTCAACCTCTGCTTCAATATTGTCGGCCATCCGAATGCCGCATGGTTAATGATCCTCCGGAGAAAGCATCCCCGTCAGCACCGCCGAAAGGGTCTTGCCCATCTGGTTCAGCACCGTGATGACCTTGGCGTAGTCCATGCGGATGGGACCGATGACGCCGAAGGAGCCCACGGGCTTTCCGGAAATCTTGTATGTTGCCGTCACCACGCTGGAGGACTGCATCTCCGGCAGTTCGTTTTCCGAGCCGATGGTGACGGTGAACTCCATCTTCGCCGCCTTGGAGAGTATTCTGTACAGCTGCTCCTTGGTTTCGAACACGGCGAGCATGGAGCTGGCCTTTTCAAAATCCAGATACTCCGGGTGTTTCAAAAGGTTGGTGGCGCCGCCCAGCACCACGCCCCGGCTGGCTTCGCGGGTAATATCGTGGGCGATGGCGTCCGCAACGGAGGTAAACGTGCTCCTCTGCTCGTCCATCTCCTCTCCCGCGCCGCGTTTCAGGGCTTCCACCGCTTCGGCAAGCGGCATGTTCCTCACCCGGGCGGTCACCATGTTGGACAATCGCTCCAGATCCGTTGCCGTGCAGTTCGGCGGAATGGCGATGAAGGAATCCCGCACCAGTCCCGCGTCCGTCACGATGACGGCCAGCGCCCTTCCCGAAGTCACCGGCACCAGCTGGATGTGCTTGACGATGACGGTCTTCAACTCGGGAGACATGACCATGGCGGTGTAGTCCGTCAAATCGGACAGAAGCTTCGCCGTCCGGTGAACCACCTCTTCTGCCTCGGTCATTCTGGAGTCAAAATACGAGCGCATGAAGGCGATCTCGTCCTCTGAAAGCTCGCCGGCTTTCATCATGGTATCCACATAGAACCTGTACGCCTTTTCGGAAGGAACGCGCCCGGCGGAGGTGTGCGGCTGTTCCAGAAAGCCCATTTCCTCCAAGTCGGACATTTCATTCCGTATCGTGGCGGAGGACAGCCCCAGTTCGCTGCGCTTGGAAATGGTGCGCGACCCGATGGGTGTGGCGGTCATAACATAATCATCTATAATTGTGCGCAGGATGCGCAGTTTTCGTTCGTCCAGCCTCATCATGTCCTCCTTTCTATGGGCTTGAAGGTCGTTGTTAGCACTCTCCCTTAGGGAGTGCTAATCGCTATATGTAAAATAGCACTTCCCCCTGATAATGTCAATACCCGGGAAAGCGCCGGGTCTATATACCTCTTTATGGCTGCCCAAAGCCGGGGTTTTTCGCCTCACATCTCATCCATCATGCCCACGAGCACGGCGTTCATCAGGTCGAATCCCCGCACAGTCAGCCGCACGCTGTCAGTTGACATGCAAAGAAGCGGATGCTTCGCGGTTTTGGGGAAGGCGGATGCAAAGTCCGTTTGGAACCGGCGTTCAAACTCCTGTGCCGAAAAGCCTTCCTTCAGCCTCAACCCCATCATGGCGAAGGTGAACATGGCGTCCTTCCCTTCCTCCACAATGGTATTCGCCACCGGACGGAGGTTTGAACGCACCATCGCGGCGTAGTCCCGCATGTTTGCCGCGTTTTCCCCCCGAATGAGGGTGCCGCCCTGCCACAGGGCAAAGGACGCGCCCAGTCCCGCCGCCAGATAGTCTCCGCCCTGCCAGTAAAGCAGATTGTGGCGGCAGCGCCTGCCCGGTTGGGCGTAGTTCGAAACCTCGTACCGCTCGTAGCCCGCGGTTTGCAAAAGCCTTGCGCCGGCGTCCCCCGTTTCGGCGGTTTCGTCCTCGTCCGGAAGGGTTTCAAGTCCTTCAGTAACGTCTGTGTATAGAGGTGTTCCTTCCTCTAATATAAGAGCGTAAAAGCTGATGTGTTCGGGCTGAAGGGCGATGGCCTTTTCCAGTGAACACAGGCAGGAAACAGCGCTCTGACCGGGCAGGCCGTACATCAAATCCACGTTGATGTTGGAAAAACCCGCGTTTCGCGCCATGCGGAATGCCTCCACCGCCTGATTGGCGCTGTGGATTCTGCCGATGCGCTTCAGCTCCCCGTCGTCAAAGCTCTGAACGCCCAGACTCAGGCGGTTGATGCCCGCTTTTCTCCAGGCGGTGAGCTTTTTTTCGTCCACCGTGCCGGGATTGGCTTCCGCGGTGATTTCGGCGCCCGTCAGGTCGAACCGCTGCCGCACCGTGTTGAGGAGCTGAACCATCAGCCTTTCGGGAAGAGCGGAGGGCGTTCCCCCGCCGATGAACACGGAGGACAGCTTTTCGACCTGTCTGGGCAGCATGCCGATTTCCGCGCAAAGAAGGGACATGTAATCCTCCATGCCCCTTTCAGTATGCCCGCCGAAGGACAAAAAGTCGCAATAGCGGCACTTTTGCGCGCAAAACGGAATGTGAACGTATAATCCCAGCATCAGTTGATCCGAAGCACAGACATAAACGCGTCGCTGGGGACCGAAACCGAGCCCACCTGGCGCATGCGCTTCTTGCCTTCCTTCTGTTTTTCCAAGAGCTTCTTCTTACGGGAAATATCGCCGCCGTAGCACTTGGCAAGCACGTCTTTTCGCACCGCCTTGACGGTCTCTCTGGCGATGACCTTGCCGCCGATGGCCGCCTGGATGGGGATCTCAAACTGCTGGCGCGGAATAACGTCCTTGAGCTTTTCCGCCACCGCCCTGCCGCGGGGGTACGCCCTGTCCTTGTGCACGATGGTTGAAAGCGCGTCGCAGATTTCGCCGTTGAGCAAAAAGTCCAGCTTGACCATTTCCGAGCGCTTGTAGCCGGCAAGCTCATAGTCAAAGGAGGCGTAGCCGCGGGTTCTGGACTTGAGCTGGTCGAAGAAGTCGAAAATAATCTCGTTCAGCGGCATGGTGTAATGGATGTTCACACGCGTACTGTCCACATACTCCATGTCGATGAACTCGCCGCGCTTCTCCTGGCAAAGCTCCATGATGGCGCCGGTGTAATCCTTGGGAGACATGATGTTCGCCTTGACCACCGGTTCTTCGATGTACTCAATGGTGGCGGGGTCGGGCAGGTTGGTGGGGTTGTCCAGCTCGATGCACTCGCCGTCCATCTTGTATACGCGGTAGATGACGCTGGGCGCGGTGGTGACCAGGTCCAAATCGAACTCGCGCTCCAGACGCTCCTGAACAACCTCCATGTGCAAAAGCCCAAGGAAACCGCAGCGGAAGCCGAAGCCCAGCGCGCGGGAGGTTTCCGGTTCAAACACCAGCGCGGCGTCGTTCAGCTTGAGCTTTTCCAAAGCGTCCCGCAGGTTTTCCAAATCCGCGCCGTCCGCAGGGTAAATGCCGCAGAACACCATGGGCAAAATGGGCTTATACCCCGGCAAAGGCTCTTTTGCGGGACGTGCGGCGCTGGTGATGGTGTCACCCGCCATGGTATCGCCCACGGACTTGACGGACGCGGCAATGTAGCCCACGTCGCCTGCGGAAAGCTCGGCAAGAGGGCGCAGACCGGGGGCGAAGGTGCCCACTTCCGTTACGTCAAACTCCTTGCCTTTCGCCATGAAGCGGATCCTGTCCCCCGCTTTGACCTTGCCGTCGAACACGCGAACGTAGGACAGCGCGCCTTTGTAATTGTCGTAATACGAATCAAAAATCAGGGCTTTGAGCGGCGCGTCCTCGTCCCCTGTGGGGGCGGGAATGTACTTGACCACGCCTTCCAGCACTTCTTCGATGTTCACGCCGTTTTTCGCGGAAATCAAAGGTGCCATGGAAGCGTCCAGCCCGATGACGTCCTCAATTTCCTCACGGACGGCTTCCGGCATGGCGCTGGGCAGGTCGATCTTGTTGATGACCGGGAAGATCTCCAGATCCTGATCCAGCGCGAGGTACACGTTCGCCAGAGTCTGCGCTTCGATGCCCTGGGTGGCGTCCACCACCAGAATCGCGCCTTCGCAGGCGGCAAGGGAACGGCTCACCTCATAGGTGAAGTCCACGTGACCGGGGGTGTCGATCAGGTTCAGCTCGTACTGCTCGCCGTCCGCCGCCTTGTAGAGCATGCGCACCGCCTGGGCTTTGATGGTAATCCCGCGCTCGCGCTCCAGCTCCATGGTGTCCAGCAGCTGATCGTCCATATCCCTTAGAGCGACGGTGTCCGTCCGCTCGATGAGCCTGTCCGCCAGGGTGCTTTTGCCGTGGTCGATATGCGCGATGATGCAGAAATTCCTGATGTGTTTCTGTCTTTCGGATGGCATCCTTGATCCTCCAATATTTTGGCCGGCAAGGCTATGCCTTTTGCCGGAAAT
>JBMNTW010000136.1:0-5073 GCA_050945935.1 Christensenellales bacterium | reverse complement strand
TTACTCTTCGCTGTACTCAAGAACCACAGAAACACTGGTCCCCGCAGGCACCGACTTGCCAGCCGCAGGGTTCTGGGAAACCACCTTTCCCCTGCCGTCCCCTGCGGTTTGGAGCTTTAAACCCAGTGCGTCCAGCGCCTCGTAGGCCTCGCCAACGGTCATACCCAAAAGGTCCGGCACCGTCACTTCGTCTTCGGACAGGTCATAAACCTCCGCCGGTTCGCTGGTGTACAGCTGGATGGAGGTCTTCTTGGGCACGATGGCTCCCGCCTGGGGCGCCTGGGCGGTTACGGTGCCCGTTCCGTCCGCAGCGCTGTCAAATCCTGCCTGTCGGAGGGCGGACGCGGCATCCGAAACCTTCATGCCCACCACGTTCGGGACTTCTGCGTTCACGTTGGAGGCGTTGACGCCTTCGCCGTAGTTCGGGGCGATGCCGTAGTACTTGAGCATATCGGCGATGACGTCCCGCACATAGGGCGCGGCGCAGGTGCTGCCGAACACCGTTCCCACCCGCGGTTCGTCGACGATGATGTAGACCAGATACTTGGGATCCTCCGCCGGGAAGAACGCCACGAAGGACGCGATGTTCTTCCCTTGGGCGATTTTACCATTTTCGTACTTCTGGGAGGTTCCGGTCTTGCCGCCGATGGAATAGCCGGGAATGTAGCTGTTCTTGCCGCTGCCCTCTTCCACGACGCCCACCAGCAGTTCCCGCACCTTCGCGGAGGTTTCCTCGGAAATCACCCTGCGCACCGCCAGCGGTTCGTTTTCCAGAACGGTTTCGCCTTCTGTGGTATAAATGCCCTTGATGATGTGCGGCTGCATGAGCGTTCCCCCGTTCACCGCGGCGGAGATGGCCGTGGCCATCTGCAGTGCGGTGACGGCGATGGTCTGCCCGAAGCCGATGCGGGCAAGGTCGAAGGACTTGATGTACTTCTGGTTGCGGACGATGCCGCCGGACTCGCCGTTCAAGCCGGAGTTGGTGGAGGAACCGAACCCGAAGTTGTAAATGTATTCATAGAACTTATCTGTTCCCAGCCGAAGGGCCATTTCCATGAACGCCGGGTTGCAGGAGTTCTGGACGGCTTTTGCCAGGTTCTGATGCCCGTGCCTGGTGGACCAGCACTTGATGCGCTGGCCGTCCACAATCTTGAAACCAGGGCAGCTGAAGCCGGAACTTTCGAACACCTTGCCCTCCTCCAGCGCCGACGCCAGGGTGATGACCTTGAACACGGAACCGGGTTCGAAGGCATCCGCCACAAGGCGGTTGCGCGAGAGCGCAGAAAGGGCGGTCAAGTCGGTGCGGGGCGGGTTGTTCAGGTCAAAGTCCGGCTTGACGGTCAATCCCTTGATTTCGCCGGTTTTGACGTCCATCACGATGCCCATGGCGTAGTTGGCGTTGTTCACCGCCAGGCATTCCTCCACCTCCCGCTCCAGGGAGCTTTGGACCACCGCGTCCACCGTGAGCACCACGTCGCAGCCGTCCACCGGTTCGACGTAAGTCTCCGAACCGTAGGGGATTTCCCTGCCGCTGCCGTCCTTTTCATATACCAGCCTGCCGGCAGTGCCGGCGAGGTATTTGTCATACGTCGCTTCGATGCCGTCCTGACCCACGCCGTCGATGGTGGTGTAGCCGATGATCTGGGTCATAAAGGCCTTGAGGGGGTAATAGCGCTTGGTGTCCACCGAAAAGCTGACGCCCTTGAATCCGCAGGCGCGCATGGCCCGGCTTTCCTCTTCCGTCAGCTGGCGCTTGATGATGACCGCGGAACGGGTTTTGTCTGTAATCTTGGCGTAAACAGTATCGTAGTCCAGGCCCAGAATGCGTTCGCAGGCTTCTGCGATGCCCTCCGGGTCGGTCACGTTGGGGATGTAAACCTCCATCGTGTCCGCCGAGCCGCTCTGCGCCAGCACGATGCCGTTGACGTCCATAATCTTGCCCCGCTTCGCAGAGACGGTGCTGCTGCGGGTCCACTGGCTGGACGCGCGCTGCTGAAGTTCTTCCGCCTGGATGACCTGCAGGTGGAACAGCCTTCCCAAAACGGTAGAAAACAGCACCACCACGACGAACATCGTTAAGAAGATTCGCCTTTTGATGAGCTGTTTCTTTGATTTTTTCTGAATCTTGGTTTCTTCCTTCTGGGACAATGGAGCATCTCCCATCTAAATGCCGAAACGCCGCGAAGGCGTTTCAGCTATGTTGCGACCGCCCGAATCAAGCGCATCGTCATTCCCCGCCGCCCTCCACAGGCGCGCTGCTGACGGGCACGGCGGCATAGGAAGGCAGGGACGCCGTCACGATTTCACCGTCCATGTTCGCCCACCCTTCCACGTTTTCGAGCTGGGAGGATTCGGGGTAGTCCATGCCGAGCTTATCCCTGGCGATAATCTGGGCGGTGTTGATGTCCATGGCGTACTGGAGCTTGATGTTGAGGTTCTCAATCTCCTTTTCGATCACGGAAATCTGGGACTTGAGCTTGCTGATGCGCAAGGATGCGGCGGACATGCGCTCGTATCTCGCCACAAGCACGCCGGCGGAGCCAAGGAGCATCAGCGCCGCCAGCGCAACGCTTACCACGGCGGAGGTTTTCAGCTTCCGCTTTACCGCAGGCCTAACAGCCGTACGCACGGACTGTTGGACCTTTTCCTCGCGCTCCGGCTCGTCATATTTATATGCGTTTGCAGTGGGAGTGTAGTACACATACTGGTTCAGCAGTACTTTAGGCTCAGACATGTCCGTTCCTCCTTGTGATGGCAATCCAACCGTTGGGAGACCGGTGATGGGAGATTAAGTTGTCGGTTCAGTGCGATGCAATCAGAGCTTTTCCACAGCCCGCAGCTTCGCGCTTTTTGCGCGGGGGTTCTCGTTGAGTTCTTCCTCGGTGGCTTCGAGGGGCTTTCTTGTTAAAATGCGGACCTGCGGTTTCTTGCCGCAGACGCAATAGGGCGCGCTTTTGGGGCAGGTGCAGGGGTCCTGCAGATCGGCGAAGGTTTTTTTGACGATTCTGTCTTCCAGGCTCTGGAAGGTGAGCACAGCAAGCCTTCCGCCGGGGGCAAGGCAGTCCACCATGTCCTCCACAGCCTGTTTCAGCCCTGCAAGTTCGCCGTTGACCTCCACCCGGATGGCCTGGAAGGTACGCTTTGCGGGGTGGCCCCCCTCCCTTCTCGCAGCGTTGGGAATGGCGGCTTTGATGATATCCACCAGTTCAAAGGTGGTTTTGAGCGGCTGCTTTTTTCTCGCTTCCACGATGAAGGAGGCGATGCGGGACGCCCATTTCTCCTCTCCGTACTCCTTGAGGATGCGGGTCAGCTCGCCGTGGTCGTAACCGTTCACCACGTCATAGGCGGAAAACGCCGCGCTTTGGTCCATGCGCATGTCCAGCGGCGCGTCCACATGGTAGGAAAAACCGCGTTCGGGGTTGTCCAGCTGATAGGACGACACCCCAAGGTCCACCAGCATTCCGTCCAGTTTTTCGATTTTCAATTCTTCAAGAATCCTGCGAATGTCAAAGAAGTTGCCCTTGACCGCCGTGAACCGTTCCCCGAAGCGCGCAAGGCGTTTGCTCGCGGCACTCAGAGCGTCGTCGTCCCGGTCGATGCCCACAAGCCTGCCGTTTTCGGGTAGCGCCGAAAGCACAAGTTCCGCGTGGCCGCCACCCCCCAGGGTGCCGTCCGCGAACACGCCGCCCCTTTCGGGAGCGAGGTACTGCAAAACCTCTTTTGGCAGAACCGGCTTGTGGGAAAATTCCATTTCAGATACCCATATTGGCCATGCTGGCCATCATTTCGTCGTACTCGGCTTCCATTTCCGCGTCCATGGCTTCCCATGTGGCGGTGTTCCAGATTTCGATCCTGTTGGTGACGCCGATGAGCGTGGCGTCCTTTTCAAGCTGGGCAAAGCCCCTGAGTTTCGCGGGAATCAGGATGCGGCCCTGCTTGTCCACCTCGCAGTCCGTCGCCCAGGAGGAAAGGTATCGCACAAACTGCTGGGCCTGCTTGTCCGTCAACGGCAGCGCGGCAAGCTTTGCGGAAAGTTTTTCCCATTCGGGCAGAGACATGCCGAAAAGGCACTTGCCGAAACCCTTGGTTACAATAAAAGCGTTCCCCAAATCATCCCTCCACTTCGAAGGGATAAAAAGCCGCCCTTTATTGTCCACCGTGTGATTGTGCGATCCGATAAGCACTGCCGTTACCTCGTCCTTTTCGGCTGGTGAGTAAGAGGATTATACACCACTTCCCACCACTTTGCTACACTTCTTCCCATTTTTGCTACTATTCTTCATACTAATCGAATCTCCTGCTTTCCTTGCGAAATTTTTTAAAAAAATGTAAATTCGTCGTGCATGATGACCGAACGAGTCGAAACGTCTGCAGCGCAAAATAAAAAAGCCCCGTTTTAGGAGCTTTTTGAATGCTTTATCTTATGAAAGTTCCATGATTAACTTCGGGTCGAATCCGAGATGGTCGCAGGATGTCAGCACGTACTCCACGCCGTCCTGCACGCCTTCGAAAGCGGATTTGCAGCTCCTTCCGTGCAGGTGGCCGTACACCACAAAGTCCACGCCGAACTTCGCGAAAAGCTCGGTGAAGCCGGTGGGCTGCAGCTGTTCGCCGAAGGGGGGATAGTGGATCATGGCGATCAGCCTGTCTCCCTCCTGCTGGAGCTTTTTCGCTTGGTTGAGCGAAAGCTCCATGCGGATCAGCTCACGCTGGTAAATCTTGTTGTCCTCCTGGGTGAAACCCGGCGTGCCGGGGCTGGACCAGCCGCGGCTGCCGCACACCACCAGACCGGGGAAACGCATCGCGTCGTTCTGAAGCGCGAAAGTGTTTTGAGAAAGTATGGCGCGCACCTTGGAAAGCGAGCCCCACCAGTAATCATGGTTTCCGCGGAGCAGAATCTTTTTTCCCGGCAGTTCGCCGATGGAGGAAAGATCCACCTCCGCTTCAGAAATAGTCATCGCCCAGCTGATGTCTCCCGGAATGAGGACCACGTCGTCACCCGTTATCCCGGCTTTTGCCCAGTTTTCGCGGATGCGCGGCCAATGGTCGCTCCAGTGGGGGCCAAATATATCC
>JBMNTW010000135.1:0-5079 GCA_050945935.1 Christensenellales bacterium | reverse complement strand
CGGGTGCTGCGGCTTTTGCGGCGGCGCTGTTGACCCGTTCCGCCGAACCGGGCTGGATTTCGCTGGCGCTGTTTGTGGTTTCCTACGCGTTGCTGGGCTTCGGCGTTTTGAAGGAAGCCGTTTCCAACCTGATTGAAGGCTCGATTTTTGACGAAAACTTCCTGATGAGCGTCGCCACCATCGGCGCCTTCGCCATCGGGGAATACCCCGAGGCGGTGGCGGTGATGCTGTTCTACCGCGTGGGCGAATGGTTCGAGCAGCTCGCCGTTGCCCGCAGCCGCAAAGCGATCAAGGACGCCATCGACCTCAGACCGGAAAGCGTTTTGAAACTGGTGGACGGCAAAACCGTTGAAGTTTCGCCGGAAGATATCGCCGTTGGGGATATGCTCCTCGTCCGCCCGGGGGACAGGATCGCCCTGGACGGCGTGGTGGTATCAGGCAGCGGTTCGGTGGACACCTCTGCCGTCACCGGAGAGCCTCTGCCTGTGGACGTTTCCCGAGGGGACGCGCTGATTTCCGGCTGCATCAACCTCAACGGCGCCATCACCATGCAGGTTACTGCTCCTCTTGCGGAGTCCACCGCCACGAGGATTCTGGAAGCCGTGGAGCACGCCCAGAAGAACAAGCCGAAGATTGACAGGTTCATCAAGAAGTTCGCAAAAGTCTATACCCCCGTGGTCTGCGCCTTGGCGCTGCTGGTGGCCATTGCGCCCCCCGTTTTCGGCCTTGGGAAATGGACGGACTGGATCTACCGCGCGCTTTTGTTCCTGGTGGCGTCCTGCCCCTGCGCGATTGTGCTTTCCGTGCCGCTGACGTATTTCGCCGGCCTCGGCGCGGGCGGCAAAAAGGGCATCCTCTTCAAGGGCGGCTCCACGCTGGAAGGGCTGAGCGGCATCAGAGCCGTGGTGCTGGATAAAACCGGCACTCTCACAAGGGGCATACCCGCTGTGGGCAGGGTGCTTGCCGATAATCCGGACGAAACCCTTCGCGTCGCGGCGGACGCGGAACGCCATTCCACCCATCCCGTGGCAGTGGCGCTGCGAAACGCGGCGAAGGCGAAGAACCTGACCGAGTCCGAGCCTCAAAGCGTCACCGAAATCGCGGGGAAGGGCATCGTCGCCCGTCTGACCGGCGGCGAAGCGGTGGTGGGCACCGCCGCTTTGATGGAAGAACAGGGCATTACGGTGCCGGAAGGCGCGTTAGGGGTGCTCGTTGCCCTGAACGGCGCGTACATGGGCAGCGTGACCATCGAGGACGAGCTGAAGTCCGGCGCTTCTTCGGCGGTGGGCCGCCTGAAGGCCATGGGCATGAAGGTGCACCTGTTCTCCGGCGACGCCGAGGACAATGTGCAGAAAGTCGCCGCCGAAACGGGCGTGGACGGTGCGGAATCACGACTTCTGCCGGACGAAAAACTTCGCATGATGGAAAATCTGCGAAAAACCGCCGGACCCGTCCTTTTCGTGGGGGACGGCATCAACGACGCGCCGGTGCTCGCCGGGGCGGACGTGGGTGGCGCCATGGGAAGCGGTGCGGACGCGGCGATTCAGGCCGCGGACGTGGTGTACATGACCGGCTCGGTGGACGCGATTCCCGCATCGTTGCACATCGCAAGGCGCACGCGTAAAATCGCGGTGCAAAACGTGGCGGCGGCGCTTTTCGTCAAGGCGGCTGTGCTGGTTCTGGGGCTGTTTGGCATCGCCTCTTTGTGGTGGGCGGTGTTTGCGGACGTGGGCATGGCGCTTCTTTGCACGCTGAACGCGCTGCTGGCTTCCCGCAACGGATAATGTGACGAATTGTTAACGGATGCTGCTTGCAGGCTATGTTATAATGATGAAAAACTCTGTGGAGGTAGTCTGTGAGCGGGTCCGCATACGAAATTGCCGCGCTGACGATGCGCTTCTGGTTCGCCGCGCTGATGGTGTTCCTGCTTTGGCGCATCATCCGCGCGGTTTTGCGCGATTACGCGTCCCAGCGCACCGCCAGAAGGGCAGAAACGGGATACTCGCTGGGTATGCTCGAGGTGGTAAGCCCGGAAGTGGACGAACGGGGCAGGCCCCACCCCCTGTATGGCAGGCGCTTCGCCTTAAAGCGGGAAAACCGCATCGGCAGAGCCAGAGGGGCGGATATTCGCGTCACTCACGGCCATGTGGCGCCCTATCAGGCGAGCATTTTCCAGAAGGGAAACCGGGTGCTGCTTTCGGACCTTGGCGGCAAAAACGGCGTGCTGCTCAACGGCGAACCCGTGACGGAGGATACCCCTCTTGTGGACGGGGACGAGATCACCGTGGGGGACGCTGTGTTCGTTTTGCACCTGATGTCTGCGCATCACGAAAGCAGGGCGGAGCAGCCCCGCCGCGTCAGGCAGGAAGTGAAGGAGGACGATCCGCTGGTCATCTTCGACCCGTCCGAAGCCGAACCGGAAGAAGACGAACAGGGCTGGGAGGAAGGCTCCCCCTGGGCGCGGTTCGTTCAGGAGCAGGACGAGTACGATTCCAATGCGGACGAAAACGGCGAAGACGGGTTCGATGCTCTTGAAGATGAGAACGAGGAGGAAAAACCCAGGCGCAGAAGGAGGTGGCGGCGTTGAAAAAGGGCAGAACGGGCGGCCTTTTATCGCTGATTGTGCTTTTTGAGCTGTCCGCCTTCGGTTTGCTGGCATTCCGCAACGGCGGGTTCGATACGGACGCGCTGATTACCGCCGGCATACTCTTCGCGGTGCTCGCCGGCAGCTACGCCCTGCTTACCGCCGCGTTTCGGCATCTGGACGGCTTTCTGCTCATCATCGTGTACGCGCTGATTTCCGTCGGCATGGTGGTGCAGTACCGCATCAATCCGGATATTGCCTATAAACAGCTCATCGCGGTCGCCATCGGCGTGGCGGCGATGGCGTTCATCATGATATTCTTCCGCAGGCTGGAAAAGATTCAGAACCTGAAGCTCTGCGCCGTGGTGATGGCAGGTTCGGTGCTGTTTCTGGCGCTGCCGCTTGCCATCGGTTCGGTGCAGGGCGGCGCGAAGAACTGGATTGACCTGGGGTTTTTTTCCCTTCAGCCCGGCGAACTGGTGAAAATCGCGCTGATTTACGCGCTGGCTGTGTTTTTAAGTGAGCGCACCAAGCTGAAAAAATTGATTCCAATAGGCATCTTCGTGCTGTGCCTGATGGGGCTTCTGGTGCTGGAACGCGATTTGGGCGCTGCGCTGATTTACGCCGGCGTCATCGCAGCGATGTACTACGCCGCCACCGGCAACATCTGGGTCACCGCCGCGGGACTGGGCGCCGGCGCCGGGGCGGCGGTGCTTTGCTATTCGCTGTTTTCCCATGTGCGCGCCCGCGTCGCAGCGTGGAGGAACCCCTGGTCCAGCTACTACGGCGGTGGGTACCAGATTGCCCAGGGGCTGATGGCCATCGCCAGCGGGGGTCTTTTCGGGCTGGGACTGAACATGGGCATGCCCAAGGTCATTCCCGCGTACCACACGGACTATATCTTCGCCGTCATCTGCGAGGAAATGGGCATCATCGTCGGTTTGTGCGTCATCGCTTTGTACGTGCTGCTGCTGATTCGCGGCATGTCCATCGCGCTTGCTTCGACCGACCGGTTTTCTGCGCTATTGGCGCTGGGCTGCACGGTGTACATCGCGCTGCAGGCGTTCATCATCCTCGGCGGCATCATCAAGCTGATTCCGCTGACGGGGGTGACGCTGCCTTTCGTGAGTTACGGCGGCAGCTCCATGCTGACGGGGCTGGTTGCCGTCGCCATCCTTGAGGTGGTGGCAGCCCAGAACGGCAGAAGGAGAGAGGGGGAGACAGGGTTTTGAAAGCCTTTCGCAAGAACGCCCGGGCGGTGTTTGCCGTCACATTGGCGCTGTTTGCCCTGCTTTGCGGCTATTTTGTGTACGCTTTGCGCACCTACGGCACCCGCTGGCAGACCAACCCCTATAACGTCCGCGTGCAGAGCCAGAAAAGCGCGGTCATCGCGGGGGACATCAAGGACCGGAACGGCACCGTGCTGGTCACGTCCGACGCAGAGGGCAACCGCGTCTATTCGGACAGCAGAACGCTTCGCAAAGCCCTCGCCCATGTGACGGGGGACAATTTCGGCCTTACCAGCACGGGCGCGGAGAGCTTCTTCGCCAACTACCTGCTGGGGATGGACAGCGGCTTGTTTGACATGATCGGCAAGGTCTTCTCTGCCGAAAAGACGCGGGGGAGCGACGTGGTGCTGACGGTGGACGCAGAGCTGACCAAGTATGCCTACGGTTTGCTTGCCGACTATTCCGGCGCCATCGTGGTGATGAACTACAAAACAGGCGAAATACTGGCGATGACCAGTTCCCCCGCCTTCGACCCCACGAAAGCGGACGAGTACCTGCCCGACGAGGACGGCAGCGTCAAAGAGGACGACGGCGCGCTGGTGAACCGCGTGACAGCGGGGCAGTACACCCCCGGCTCGGTGTTCAAGATCATCACCGCCGCCGCCGCCATACGCTACCTTCCCAACGCCATGGACATGACCATCACCTGCGGCGGCCCGCTGGCGTTTCGAAAGGACAACGGCGCCTTTTTGCAGGAGGTTCACATCACCCCCGAGGAGGATCAAAAAAACCGCAGCGACCCGGACTATGAGCCGGAATACCTGTTTGTGCGGGACTACCAGTCATCCTATCACGACGAGCTGACCCTGAAGCAGGCGTTTGCCAAGTCCTGCAACGTGTCTTTTGCGAGACTGTCGATGATGCTGGGGGCGGACAAAATCGCCGGCGTGGCGAGAAGCTTCGGCATCGGCGAGGACTTCACCTTCTCGGACGTGGCGCTGTACGCCAGTTCCTACGCGAAGGGCGCGAACCAGTACGAAACCGCATGGTCCGCCGTGGGTCAGCACAAGGACATTATGACACCCCTGAACCTTTGCATGATTTCCGCTGCCATCGCCAACGACGGCGCGATGATGGAGCCAAAGCTCCTCAAGCGCGTGGTCAACAGCAGCAATTATATCACCGCGTCGCTGAAGACTTCGGTCTACGCCACGCCGCTTTCCAAGGCGGAGGCGGAACTGATGCGCGAGCTGATGGAAGCGGTAG
>JBMNTW010000134.1:0-5088 GCA_050945935.1 Christensenellales bacterium | reverse complement strand
TTCAGCACCCAGCCAAGTTCCGCGTGGGCGGGCACGTGGGACTGCATGAACAGCGTGGACTTTTCCGGCGATAACCCCGCAGCAAGGTAAATGGCGAGTATGGTGGCGCAACGCTTGCGCAGTCCCGCAGGGTCCTGCCGCACGGTGATGGAGTGCATATCCACCACGCAGTAATGGCAGTCGTAATCGTCCTCCAGCGCGACGAAATTGCGCAGCGCGCCGATATAATTGCCCAAGGTAAGAATGCCCGAAGGCTGAATGCCCGAAAAAATCACCGGGCGCTTTTCGTTGGCTGCCTGTTCCATGAGGGAACCTCCCTATCTATGATGAGTGCGATTCTTTTTCCGTTTACCGTCCTTCACGCCATCGCTCCAGGGCGGAAAACAGGGCGTTTTTCATGCCGCCCTTTTCGCAGGAGTCCGCAAAGCGCACCGGCGCGTCCTTCAAAGAAAGGATCTGATCCGGCACCTTCGTTTTCGTGTGTTCGGACAGGGCCAAACATGCTTCAAATCCGTCTTTGGGCGGGACCTTATCCGGCTCGATGGCAAGAAGCACATCCTGCGGGAACTTGTACGGGCTGGCGGTGGAAAGGATGACCGAAACCGTTCGGTCCTTCCGCCTGTCATAAACCGCCTGGGCGACGGCGGTGTGGGGGTCGATCACCACGCCCGTCCTTTCAAAAACGCAGGCAAGGGCGCAAAACGCTTCTTCTTCCGTGGCGCAGCCCGCGTCAAAGTCGTTTATGATGGACTCAAAGGCTTTTTTGCCGATGTCGTACCTTCCCTGCTGTTTCAATTCTTCCATCCAGCCCGAAACAGCGGCCGGGTCCCTACCCGAAGCCTCAAACAGCAGGCGTTCAAGGTTGGAAGAAATCAGAATATCCATCGATGGGGAGCTGGTCTTGTGGAAGGGACGGTTTTTGTCGTACACGCCCGTTTCGAAAAAGTCCGTCAGCACCCGGTTGGCGTTGGACGCGCAGACGAGCTTTCTTACCGGCAGCCCCATGCGCTTGGCGTAGTAACCGGCGAGAATGTCTCCGAAATTACCCGTGGGCACCACGAAGTCAATCTCTTCTCCGGCTTTCATCGCGCTCTTTTCCGCCAGCATGGAATACGCCCAGAAGTAATAGGCGATCTGCGGCACCAGCCTGCCCCAGTTGATGGAGTTGGCGCTGGACAGGCGGTATCCCGCCTTTTTGAGTTTTTCAGCGATCTCGGCGCTGGAGAAAATCGCCTTCACACCGGACTGGGCGTCGTCAAAGTTGCCGTGCACCGCGCAGACGGAAACGTTTTCGCCCTTTTGCGTGGTCATCTGGAGCTTTTGCATGTCCGCCACGCCGTCCTCGGGGTAAAACACCAGGATGGCGGTGCCGGGAACGTCCGCAAAGCCTTCCAGAGCGGCTTTACCCGTGTCTCCGCTGGTGGCGACGAGGATGAGAACCTTATCCTTTTCGCCGGTTTTTGCGATGGACGCCGCCATCAGCCTGGGCAGCATCTGGAGCGCCATGTCCTTAAACGCCAGCGTGGGGCCGTGAAAAAGCTCCATGATATGTTCGCCGCCGCCCACGTCCGTCAGGGGCACCACGGCGGGGTCGTCAAAGCCGGCATAGGCCTTTTCGGTCATGCCGCGCAGTTCTTCCAGCGTAAAATCCGTCAAATACTTCCCCATCACGGCGGCGGCACAGGCCGCGTAACCCTGCCGTGCGAAGGACAGCGTTTCTTCCAGGCTCACGGCCGGAAAGCTTTCCGGTACGAAAAGCCCGCCCTCTGCCGAAAGGCCTTGAACGATGGCCTCCGCCGCAGAGACGGACAGGGACGTATCTCTCGTGCTGATGTATTTCATAGGGCCCCCCTGCAAGCAATATGTTCCATTGTAACCCAATGCTTTCGTGTTTCCAATACTCATGTGTTCTTCGGTCTGCCTTCTTCGTCAAACTCCCTGCGAAGTTTCCTTTCGACGATGAAAACCGGCACCCACAGGGAAACGAGCTGTGCTGCTTCTATATACAGTGCCGCGGTCTTTAGCCCTTCGAAGGATGCGACTATCATGCTCACCGCAATCGCCGCCCCGGTGGCAACAAGCAGAACCGCCCCCATCCGCAGCGCGACCTTGGCGAAGTACGCATGGGCGAAATCCCACGCTTGTTGGGACGCGCAGGACCGGCGCGTTCTGTATCCGAATGCCCAGTTGACCTCTTTGGGCGGGTGTTTTCTGAAAAGTAATCCGACAGCAAGAAAAATCAAGGGGATGAAAAGCAAAAAAGCAATCAGCAGAATCATCATGCCGGCTTCCTCCCTTCGGTTTTTGGTCGGCTTGCGCAGAGGCCCAAACGTTGGAAGCTTTGCATTAATTATAGCAAACCGCCCCCGGCTTTGCCACCCTGCCGTATAAAGCTATGCAAAAAGAGGCTGACGGAAATGCCCGTCAGCCTCTTGATCCATCGGTTCCGGAGAAAGTGCGTCAGCACTGACTCGCGGTCATTGATGCCGGGGTTGAAACGCTTACGCGTTGTCCACCTGATACATGTAGGCGAGGAGGTCAACGAGCTTGTTGGAATAGCCCCACTCGTTGTCGTACCAGGAAACGACCTTCACGAAGTGCTCGTTCAGGGCGATGCCGGCGTCCGCGTCAAAGATGGAGATGCGGGGGTCATGGATGAAGTCGGAGGAAACGACGGTATCCTCGGTGTAACCCAGGATGCCCTTCAGTTCGCCTTCGGAAGCTTCCTTCATGGCCTTGCAGATGTCTTCATACTTCACAGCCTTCTCAAGACGGCAGGTCAGGTCGACCACGGAGCCGGTGAGGGTGGGCACGCGGAAGGACATACCGGTCAGCTTGCCGTTCAGAGCGGGATAAACCTTGCCGACGGCCTTGGCAGCACCGGTGGAGCTGGGGATGATGTTGTGGCAGGCAGCGCGGCCACCACGCCAGTCCTTCTTGGAGGGGGAGTCCACAACCTTCTGGGTGCCGGTGACGGCATGGATGGTGGACATGAGGCCTTCGATGATGCCGAAGTTCTCATGCAGAACCTTCGCGATGGGCGCCAGGCAGTTGGTGGTGCAGGACGCGTTGGACACAATCTTCATGTCCTTATTGTAGGTATGGAGGTTCACACCGCAGACGAACATGGGCGCATCCTTGCTGGGAGCAGAGATGACGACCTTCTTCGCGCCGCCCTTGAGGTGGGCTTCGGCCTTTTCCATGGTGGTGAACACGCCGGTGGACTCAATGATGTATTCCGCGCCGGCTTCGCCCCACGGAATCTCCTCGGGGTTCATGCAGCCGTAAACGGTGATCTTTTTGCCGTTGACGACCAGCTTGCCGTCTTCGACGGTAACGTCACCATCGAACTTGCCCTGGATGGTGTCGTACTTGAGCATATAAGCCATGTAATCGACGTCGATGAAGGGATCGTTGATGGCGACCACATCAATATCGTTCCTGGCGGTGGTAACGCGGAATGCGAGGCGGCCGATGCGGCCAAACCCATTGATACCGACCTTAATCATTGTTTTATCCTCCAATTACAATATAGCATTTGTGACAGTTGCAGCTTCGTCCTGGACCAGACCAGGCCCTAGCACATTATAAAACAAGAAGCATTTCCACGCAAGGGAAAAACATGAAATAACGGCGCGTGCGCTACTATTCCATCTGCTCCTTCTCTGTTACAATTCTAACGCATACACGCCTTCATTGCAACAGCAAAATGCCAGTCCTGCAGATTTTGTCGCTTTAGCAACAATAACGCAGCTCTTTTGCCTTAAACAAGGTTTTCGGGGTTCAGGCAGGCGAGCTCCTCGGTCACGAAGCGGCCGTCCTTGCGGATGAGCACGTCGTCGAACCAGATTTCGCCGCCGCCCCATTCGGGGGTCTGAATGAGCACCAAATCCCAGTGCACGGCAGACTTGTTGCCGTTGAAAGCCTCGTCATACGAAGCGCCGGGGGTGAAGTGGATGGAGCCGGCGATCTTTTCGTCGAACAGAATGTCCTTCATCGGCTTGGTGATGAAGGGGTTCACGCCGATGGCGAACTCGCCGACGTAGCGGGCGCCCTCGTCCGTGTCAAACACCTTGTTTACGCGCGCGGTGTCGTTGGCGGTGGCTTCTATTATCTTGCCGTCTTTGAACTTCAGGCATACGTTTTCGTACACAAAACCGTCCTTCGGGGAAGGCGTGTTGTAGGTAATGACGCCGTTCACACTGTCCTTCACGGGGGCGGTGAACACCTCGCCGTCCGGCAGGTTCATCACGCCGGCGCAGGGAATGGCGGGAATGCCCTTGATGGAGAAGGTCAAATCGGTACCCGGGCCGGTGATGCGCACCTTGTCCGTCCGCTCCATCAGGTCCTTGAGCTTCAGCATGGCGGTGTGCATCTTGGAATAGTCCAGGCAGCACACGTTGAAGAAGTAGTCCTCAAACGCGGAGGAGGACATGTTCGCCTGCTGCGCCATGGACGGCGTGGGATAGCGCATGACCACCCACTTGGTCTTGGGCACGCGGATTTTGCCGTGAACCGGCTCGCTGTACAGCCTTTCGTAAAGCTCCATCTTGTCAGACGGAACGTCGCTCAATTCGGTTAAGTTGTCGCCCGCGCGGATACCGCAGAATGCCTGCATTTTGCTCATCATGGCGCCGTCGATTTCCGCCATGAGCTTCAGCTGGTCTTCGGTGGCGTTCATCAGCAGCTCGCGCTGGGTCCTCGTGTCCATCTTCCACACGAAGGGCACGCCGCCCGCCTTGTATGTTTCCTTAATCAGTGCGTGGGTGAGCTCGTCCACCGGGCCGATGGCCTGGATGAGGAAGTTTTCACCGGGCTGCACTCTGCAAGAGTAGTTGACGATGATTTCTGCGAGTTTTTGAATGCGCGATTCATTGGAAATCATAGATGCATTTGCCTCCTGTTTTTTCATAAACCCATTAAAACCCATTTCCCCATGCGCCGTCAATGAAAATGCGATGCGCAAAGAGCGCAATTTTTCGGCGTTTACCGGCAGGAAAACCGGGGCGCACTTTTTCTTCCTGCGCCTCAAAAATTCCCCGAACGCCTGTTTCTTCAGCGTACCGCCGGCTTCGTTTGCTTCTGATT
>JBMNTW010000133.1:0-5130 GCA_050945935.1 Christensenellales bacterium | reverse complement strand
AGGACCAGCCATGCCGCCGCGTGGGTGTACTGACCGCCGTTTTCCCGTAATCCTTTGGCATAGCTTTGAATGTACCCGGCTCTCGGAAGCTGGTTTTGCAGGGGCGGATCCAGCAGCTTGACGATGCCCGCCTGACGGTCGACGAGCAGTTTTTTCGCAGCATTCAGGGCCGCGTCCGTCCGCTTTTTCGGCCCGTCCGCAAGGGCGCTCCACGCCTGGCTGATGAGGTCGATCCTGCATTCCCGGTTTTCTTTGCTGCCTAAGGGAGAACCGTCGTCAAAATAAGCCCGTTTGTACCATTCGCCGTCCCAGCCGTGCTTATCCAGCGCGACGCGCAGTTCCTCGGCCTTGCGCTTGAGGGTCTTTTTGTCCTCCCCTTCGCAGTAGGGTAAAAAGGCTTCGATGGTCGCCACCGTGAACCAGCCCAGCCAAACGCTTTCGCCACGGCCTTTGTCGCCCACGGTGTCCATGCCGTCGTTCCAGTCCCCCGTTCCCATCAGAGGCAGGCCGTGTTCGCCGGTCTGGAAGGAGGCATAAATCGCCTTCAGGCAGTGTTCCCGCAGGGTGCCGCATGCTTCGGACGGTTCCGCTTCGTGGTAAACGTCGTGCCGGTTGTCCGGGATGGGAACGTCTTTCAAATAGGGCACGGTTTCGTCGAACACGCCGCTGTCCCCCGTGGCTTTGGCGTACTGCGCCGCCACATAGGGCAGAAACAGCCTGTCGTCCGTGATGCGGGTGCGCACGCCGGTGTACGGTGGATGCCACCAGTGCTGCACGTCGCCGGACTCGTACTGGTGCGCCGCGCAAAGCAGCAGCTGCTCCCGCACACGGGTGGGGTCCACCTCGATGAGGGCGAGCACATCCTGCAGTTGGTCCCTGAAACCGAAGGCACCGCCTGTCTGCCACCAGCCTGCCCGGGAAATCAAACGGGAAGCGTACACCTGATACAGCAGCCACCCGTTCATCATGCGGTCAAAGGCGTCGTCCCCGGTTTTGACGCGCAGCCTTCCGAGTTTTTCCTTCCAGTACTGCCGCACGCGGTTGAGCTCGAGTTCCGGTTCGAATGCCTTCGCGGCGCGGACGGCTTCTTGCTCGCTCTCCTCATAGCCGATGATTACCGAAAGCGACACTGTTTCCCCCGGCTCGATGGCGATGCTCTTTTTGAATCCGGCGCAGGCGTCGTTCCCGCCGCCCGGCTGCCTTGAAAGGGCCGCGCCGAGAAGCGGCGCGCTCCTGCCGAAATAGTCCTCTTTAGAGCAGGTCCATTCCGCGCCGTTCAAAAAGGCATAGGCATAGCCCTGCTCTCCACCCGCGCGGCAGAGAAGCACGCCGTTTTGCTCGCAGGCGTAAAGCGTCCTTTCCGGCACTGAAGCGCCCAGCAGCCATTCGGCACAGAAGTAGACGGAAATCTGCCGTGTTTTGCTCACGGGGTTGGTGAGCTCCAGCTTCCAGCACTTCGCGCCTTTGGACACGAAGGCGGTGAGCCTGGTGTACAAAGACTCCTTGCCGCAGGTGAACTCCGTGAAGCCGTAGCCGTGGCGCACCACGTACTCGCCCCGCCCGTCCGGCGTTGGCGAGAAGGCGGCGCCGGTTTCGTCGTCCCGAATGGTGAAGGTTTCGCCGTTTCGGTAGTCCACAGGGTCGTTTGCGTGGGGCGTGAGCTTCATCAGGGAGCTGTTTTTCGCCCATGTGAAGCCGCCGCCGCTTTCGGTGACGATGGCGCCGAAACCCTCCTGGGCGAGGACGTTGCTCCAGGGCACGGGGGCGAGATTGTCCTTCAGGCGAAGAACGTACTCCTGACCGTCGAACCCGCCGATGCCGTTGAAATGGGCAAGGCGGGGCGTTTTGAGCGCCAGGGCGTGCTGCCCGTTCGGGAGCCTTTTGGGCTTTTCCCGCTTTTTTGGGCGTTTGTCCGTCGACGAGTCCAGCGCGCGAAGCAGGCGAATCTCCTCTTCCGAAAGGTCGTGACGGGAAAACACCCTTGCCCGGGCCAAACCGCAGGGAATGCGCGTCAGCTCATCCGCCACAGGCCTGCCGTAGCCTGCAGGTTCGTTGGAAAGGAACACCGCGTCGAACTCTTCACCGCAAAGGCCGGCGTAGCGGCAGAGTTCCGCCAGCTGCTTTGCTATGGGGTAGTCCTTCGCCGTTTCCACTTCCGCCATTGCGACGGGCAGATCGCCCGAAATCCCCAGCCGCCAGAGCGCGCGTCTGGTCAGGGTGTTGCTCTGAATCGCAGCCAGCCGTTCGAGGGACGGCACCATCGGGAACAACAGGGCGGAGAGTTTTTTGCGAAGGGCGTTCACCCGTTCGCCGTCCAGCCCCAGGTACTTCAGCCGAACCCGGGCGTACATCATGCAGGCATCGAGGGCGTCCAAAGCGTCCCCGATGCTTTGGAACGCGCCGATGGAGCGCTTCGCCTCCCCTTCGTCCCCTGCGGCAAGCACGAAGGCGAGGGTTTTGGTTCTGCCGGGGGGAATGGCGGCTTCTGTCCGAAACAGGGCGCAGGGTTCCAGCGGCGTTCTTCGCACGCCGGACTTGGGCACGCCCTGGGTCAAAAAGGCGGGCTTTTTGATGCCGTTGCCCCTGCCTACGCAGTCGTACCGATCCGTCGCCGCGTCCACTGTACCATCCCAGAGCAGCCGTGCATAAAGGGCGGCGCGCTTTTCGCTGCTTCTGTCGTTCTTGGTGAAGCAAAGGGTGTTGCTGTCCGGTCGTTCCGCGGTGATGAACAGCTTGTGGAACGCCTTGTGGGAGCGGGCTTCTTCAAGCGTCGTCAGCGCCACGGCGGCGTAGGCGTAGATTTCCGCCTTCTTTTCCGCTTCGGACTCGTTTTTCAGCGTCACCAGCCAAAGCGCGGCGCTTTCGTCCGGCGGGGCCAGCAGTTCGGTCTTGATGGCGAGGCCGTCCTGCTTCTTGTTGAAGGCGATGCTGTGGGCGGAGATGACCGCATCCCCGAAGGTGGGCTGACCGTTCACATAAATGGCGGCGGATGGCTCGCCCCGGGCGTTGTCCTGTTCAAAGGGGGTGAAGAGTACCTTGCGTTCCCCCTGTTTGAAGGTGATTTTCGCCCGACCGTCGGTACTGGCGGCGATGCGGGCGCCCCCCGTCAGAAAGCAGAATTCGGGATAGGCCCCTTCCGCCACGGCACAAAGGGGAGCGAGTTCGTCGTACGACCCGCTGGTCTTTTTGGGCAGCGCCCGGCTGTACTGGCGCATGATGATCGTCCTGTCCGGCAGTTTTTCTTCCAGAAGCAGGGAAGCTGCCTGTACGCCGGGGACGGACAAAAAGGCTTTCACAATGGCGCCGTCGCACAAGGCGTTTGTGATGGCGGCGAGCGTCATGCCCACGTGGTGCGCCATGAAGCTCATGACCAGCCTTCTGCCGTTGCCCACCCGTTCGGGGGTGAAGTCCAAAGCCTCGTAGAAACCGTATTTGCCGCGAGCGCCCAGCTCGTCCAGCGCGCGCAGGTTTTCCGCCGCCGCGTGGGGCTCCTCCATCGCCGCCAGTGCCGTGGCGTAAGGCGCGATGACCCTTTCGTTTCGGCTGGGGCGCACGCCGGCGCCTTCCAGACCGAAAGCGCGGTACTGATAGTTCATTTGCAGGTCAAAGGCGTAGTACCCCGATTCGCTGACGCCCCAGGGAATGCCTTTCACCGCAGAGCGCTGCACCGCCACGGCGTTCGCCATGCTTTCGCCCAGCAGCGTGTTCTTCACGCTACCCGTGTAAATCACCGGCAGCAGGTACTCAAACATCGTGCCGCTCCAGGAGATTAATAGCCTTCTACCGTCGATGGCGGTGAGCGGGCGGGCGAGCCGGAACCAGTGCGCCGCGTCCACTGTACCTGTGGCGATGGTCACGAAGGACAACAGCCTTGCCTCCGACGCCAGCAAATCGTAATGGGAGTTGCTGAGTTTTCCGGACTTGCAGTCCATGCCGATGGAGAATAGCTTGAGCTCGTGGTCGAACAGCACGGAAAAATCCATGTTGGAAAGCAGGCGCTTCGCCCGTTCGCCCAGTTCGTCCCTGGCGAAATGCCCTTGCAGCACCAGCAGGCTCGCGGCGAGGTTGCCGCTGTCCACGCTGGACACGAACAACGGCGGGATGGGTCGCAGGGTGTTGATGTCCATCCAGTTAAAAAGATGCCCGTTCCACTTTTCCGCCTGTTCGATGGCGGAAAGGGTGGTTTCCGTTCTCCTTCGCAGCTCGTCTTCTTTGATGATTCCCAGATAGAATGCGCAAAGGGGCGCGATGAGCGCCATGCCGATGTTCGTGGGCGATGTGTGCTCCTTGGGCGTGGTTTTGGGGTAAATCTGGATGTTGTCCGGCGGCAAGCCGTTGGGGGTGTTTTCGGCGAAGAAGGCGTAGCTCTGCCGGGCGATTTCAAGAAGGTACGCCCTGTCCTCCTCTTTGAGTTTCGCGCCCTGTGCGGGCTTGGAAAGAACGGACGCCATATACGGTCCCGCCCACCACAGCGCAGAAAGTGCGAGCGAAATCCACGCGCCGTTCAAAATGCTCAATACCGCAAGGATTGTGCCGATGACCGGCGCCGCCAGCATCGCCCTGTAATACCCGGCAACGCTTTTTTCCGCCGTTTTATCCGTCTGGGCGGCGGTGACCCACTGGAGCATGTTCTTGTGGCTGACGAGCGTTCGCCAAAGGGAAAGCACGATGGCGTTAAGCGCCACATAACCCTCATAGGGCAGTACAGACAGCTTGAAAAGCAGCTTCCTTGCGGCGAGCTTGACGCTTTCGTAGGAGTCGAACAATCGCGCCACAGCGTCTTTGGTGCGCAGAGCGTCCCGGAGCATGTCCGCAAGGTAGCCGATGCAGATGGACAGAAGCGCGATGAGCGAGTACGCCCAGGCATGTTCCACCAGCGGCGCGAACAGCAGCACCGCCGTCGCCGCGGGCATGACGAGGGAACGGCGCAGATTGTCCGTCATCTTATAGCGCGAAAGGGCGTTCAGCCCCGATTTCCCGAAAATGAAGGGCAGCAGCTGCCAATCGCCGCGAATCCACCGGTGTTCTCTTCGCATAAAAGGCAGGTACCGCGCCGGGTGATCGTCGTACACCGCCACGTCCGAAGCGAAGCCGGCTTTGGCGTAGCAGCCTTCCAGCAGGTCGTGGCTG
>JBMNTW010000132.1:0-5136 GCA_050945935.1 Christensenellales bacterium | reverse complement strand
TACTCCATCAAAACCCCCAGCGGGACGGAGCTTTTGTTCTACGACGAGCCGGACAAGCAGAAGGTCACGCTTACGCTTCCTTCCGGCGCGGTATTGTCGGTGGACGACGAGAAAAAGACCGCCACGTTGTCGGATAAAAACGCGGACAACGCTCTGACCATCGATTTCGACAAGGGCGAGATCAAGCTTTCCGCCAAGACCAAGCTGACGCTTTCGGCGGGGGATACATCCATCGTGCTGGAATCTTCCGGCAACATCACCGAAAAGTCCAAAACCAAAATCGCCATGGAATCCGCCACCATCGAAGGCAAGGCCAGCGCCAAGCTGGCGCTTGCCGGCGCGAACAGCGAGGTCAAGGCGGACGCCACGCTGACATTGCAGGCCTCAGGTCCTGCCAACCTGAAGGGCGCCATCGTCAAAATCAACTGATTGCGAATGCGCGGGAGGAGGAAGCCGTGAAGGGCAGAGAATTTTTAGGCCGCGGACTGAAGTTCCCGCTGCAGGTGGACGCGCGGACCGGCAAAATCGCCATGGTATCCGGCGAGGAGGACATCAAAGAGGCCATCGGCATCATTCTGCGCACCGGTCAGGGCGAGCGCGTCATGCGCCCTGACTTTGGCACCAGAACGATGGAATACGCCTTCGACCCCCTTTCTTCCGCCGCCACCCAGGGCATCGCCTATGACATTGCCCGTCATCTTGCGGAGCAGGAGCCCCGCATCACCGACGTGGAGGTTTCCTGCGAAAGGCTGGACAATCTGAACGGTTCGGTGGTCATCCATGTGGCATACACCGTGCGCAGCACGAACAACCGGTACAATCACGTCTATCCCTTCTACATCACAGAAGGTTCGGAAGGGGGCGGAGCGGAATGAAGGCACCCGTACTCGACCCGAGAAGTTTTCAGGACATTATGGAGCAGGTTAAAAAGCTCGCCGCGTCCTACACGCCGGAATGGCGGTATGAGGACGCCGAGGACGACCCCGGCGCCGCCATCGCCAGGCTTTTCGGCGAGATGTTCTATCAAACGGTGGACCGCTTCAACGCCGTGCCGAACAGGCTGTTTGCGGAGTTCCTTGAAATGGCGGGCGTGCGCATGCCCGACCCGCTGCCCGCCACCGGTCTGATGCAGTTTCTTGCCCACGACACGGTGGAAAACCCCGTGCCCGTCCCCGCGGGAACCCAGGTGTTCACCAGGGACGAGACCGGCAACAACATCGTTTACGAAACCGAGCGGCGCATCGAATCCACGCCCGCCCGCATCCGCCACATGTTTTATGTGGACGCGAGGGACGAGGTCATCGAACGACTGGATCCCGAAAAGCCCTGCTCCTTCTTCACGAGCAACGGCAAAGAGAACCTGCGCTGCCACCGGTTTTCCCTTTCCCAGAACGAGGTGCTGGCTCTTTCCGGCCCCTGCACCGTGGAGCTGGAAATCCTTTCTGAAAACCGCTTCACCGCAGCGGAAACCGCGAAGATGCTTTCGGACAATCGGCAGTCCAGATGGCTGTACCGCTTTGGCGGCGAACGCGTTCCCTTTGACGCTGTTTCGGCGGAAGGCGCAATCATCCTGCTGACCAAGTCCTCCCCCCATGCTTTGGAACCGGAAGAGGACGGCAATATCTACATCACCTGCGAAAGCACCATCAAGGGCGGCGGCAGCATACTTCTTCGCGGCGTGCGCCTGAGCAGCAGGCCGGAAGGCTTTCAGCCGCCGGACGGCATGGCCTTCGGGGACGTACCCATCTCTTTGGACGAGGGCGGCTACTGCTTCGGACGCCGTCCCACCCCCTATGCGCTCTTTTACCTTCGATCAGACAGGGTGTTCTGCAAGCGCGGCGCCACCGTCAATCTTCGGATGGACATTGCGCCCGTCATCACCGACTTGACGGACAGGCAGCCCCAGTACAACTTCCAAAACCAGCGCATCATCGATAAAACGGGCGCCGTCACCGTCCAGCCGGAGGACGTGTTCGTCAGCGAAGTCGTTTGGGAGTACTTCAACGGCATCGGCTGGACACGGCTTTCGGTGCGGGGCAGCAAAAACCCCTTCTCCTGCAAGGACACGGGAAGGCTGGAGACGGTGTTCGAAGTCCCGGCGGACATCAAAGAGACCGAAGTCAACGCCGAAACCGGCTTTTTCATCCGCGCCAGGGTGGTGTTTGTGGAAAACGAGTTTTCCACCGTTCCCCGCTGGATCGTGCCCTTCGTAAAAGGCGCGGAATGCGCCTGGAGCTACGCCAAAGGCTGCACCGTTCACCGGTATCGCTCTGAAAACAACGGCAGCGTGGTTGAACTTTCCAGCATGGAACAGGTGGAAAACACCCGGTTCCCCGCTGTGGTCAGCCTGCCTGAAAAACCCAGAGCAATGTATTTCTGCTTTGACCGCTCCCCCCACGCCATGCCCCTTTCCATCCTGTTCGAAGTTTCCGGCAAAGCGCCCTTGGACGATAAACTCGTTTTCGAAGCGTGGACGGGCAGCCGCTTTAAACCTGTGCGCTCGGTGGATCTGACGAGAAACCTCGCCCACACCGGCACGGCGCTTCTGTACCTGCCCGAACCTTTGCCGAAAGCGGAGTTCTTTGGCGAAACGGGGTGCTGGATCCGCGTGATACGCAGCTCCTATCAGGAAAATTCCAAAGGCTACCCGAGGGTCAACGCCGTAAGGCTGAACACCGTTTCCGCCATCCAGCGCAGGCGGGAGGAGGAGCAGTGGTTCGACTGCGGCGTGTACGAAGCGGGGAAAGTCCTGCAGCTTCTGGAAAAACCGGTGCAGGACTGCCGCGTCTGGGTGGACGAAATCGCCGCTTTGGCGGTCACCGAAGCGGAAGAACTGGAGCAGGCGCTGCCCGGACGGGTGCGGCTTATTAAAGAGGACGGCGTTCTAACCCACTGCTGGGTGCTGTGGGAGCGGATGGAGCACCTGGCGCTGGCGGAAAAGGACGCCCGCGTCTACCAGCTGGACCCCTACGAAGGCACCATCACCTTTGGGGACGGCATCCACGGCAAGGTTCCGCCCGCCGGCGAACGCAGCATTCGCGTTTCCTACGCCAGCGGCGGCGGCGAGCGCGGCAACCGTCCGCAAAACGCCGTAACCGACCTGATTGGTGCTTTGCCCCGCATCAGCGCCGTGAAAAACCTTACGCCCATGAGCGGCGGCACCGACCGCTTCCCCATGGAAAAGCTGGAAGAACTGGGCAACCGCCGCATCCGCCACCGCAGGCGCGCGCTGGGCAGAACGGACTTTGAAGAAATGGTGGCGGAAGCGTTCCCCCAGGCGCTGCACGTCAAGTGCTTCACCCGTCGGGACGAAAGCGGCAAAACCGCTCCCGGACACGTCACCGTGGTGATTGAGCCGAGGGATACCGAAGGAGGCCCCGCCGTGGCGGACCTGTGCGAGCGCGTGTGGGACTATTTAAAGGACCGCTGCAGCTGCACGCTGGTGGCTTTGGGGCAGCTGCACGTCATCCCTTCCACGGTGGTGACCGTCAACACGGAAATCTCCGTGGAGCTGGAGGATCCGGACGAAGCCGCCGCCACCCAGCAGATGATCGAAGACCGCCTTGGCGCGCTCATCGACTCGGCCTGGCGCAAACGGGACATTGGCGATCAGGTGCGCATTGACCAGATCTGGCAGGTCGTGCGGGATACGCAAAACGTCCGCCTGGTGGAAAAGATCCTCATCGAAGGCGTGTATGACAACAACGGCATTTCCCGCTCCGTGCCGCTGGAGGATGACAGAACCATCCCCTACGCCACGGTGCGCAGCGGCACCCATCAGGTGCGCATACTGTAATTTCTGTGAATCAAAGGGGGGAAGGCCCGCATGCTGAACAAACGCAATCTGGACGACCAGACGTACGAATCCATCGTGGAGTCGGCGCTGGGCCGGCTCCCGTGGATCTGCCCGGACTGGACAGACCACAACGCCCACGACCCCGGCATCACGGTGCTGGAACTCTTGGCATGGTACAAGGAAATGCAGCAGTACCAGCTCAACCGTTTCAGCAACGCTTTGAAAGAGAAGCTGCTCAAGCTCGCCGGCGTGCGGCGGAAAGCCGCGTCCCCCGCTTCCTGCTATGTGGAACTTCCGAAAAACAGTCCCCCACGCCTTGCCAGCGCGCGCATGGAAACGCCGGAGGGCATCCCCTTCGAACTGGCGGAGGCGGTGCCGAAGCAAAGAACATCCATCCAAAGCGTGCAGGCAGGCGGCGTGGAGCTTTGGGAGATGCTGCTTTCCGGCAACCTGACGTTCCAGCCCTTCGCCTTCGGCGGCAGGGGGGATACGGAGCTTCGCATCGGGTTCGACAGCCTTTCGGAAGGCACGCTTCGCCTCTGGTTTGACGTGGAGGAGCCCGAAGGCGTCAAGCGCAACCCCTTCAGCCATCCAAGCCAGCGGCCCAGGGAGCTCGTTTGGCACATGGAAGGCGCGGGTGACGTGCAGCCCAAACTGGACGAGACCCACGCGCTGAGCCAAAGCGGCTATGTGGCGTTCGACCTGCCGGAAAGCTGGCAGCCGGATGAAGACGGCCTCTGGTGGCTGACGGTGCGCCTTATGGACCCCGGCTGCGAGGAGAGCGTGCGCCTTTACGGTCTTTCTGCGAACCGCTATCAGGCGGTCCAGCGGGAAACCTGGGCGCAGAACTTCCTGTTTACGGCGGCTGAAAGCATGCTGTGGGAAGTGCTCATGCCGGACGCCATGGCGAAAGACGCCGCGCTGGCGGTGTTCTTGAATAAGGGCGGGGACTGGGTGCAGACCGCGGACTACGAAACCGAACGGGGCGAAACCGGCCTGCTTCTGCGGCTGGACACGACGGGCATCCGTCAGGACGGCGAAGAAAACCTTTTAGTCGTGTGCCTGGACCAGAATCGCGTGGGTACGCTGCTGTTCGATACAGACGGCCTGCCCAACGAAACGCTGACGCTTCATCTGGACGACAAGCGCGTCCTGCCCGAGTCCTTCACGCTGCTTTGCAAAACGCTGGACACGGACGGCGCAATCCGCCTGCGCCCCTGGCGGTGCGTGGACGATTTTTACGCCTGCGGACCGAGGGACAGGGTCTTCGTGTACGACGCTGTGCGCGAAACCATCACCTTCGGAGACGGCGAGCACGGCGCGCTTGTCCAGAAGGGCGA
>JBMNTW010000131.1:0-5154 GCA_050945935.1 Christensenellales bacterium | reverse complement strand
CATCGCGAAGGAGGAAAGGGCGGTTAAAGTGTTCCTGTTCAACACCTTCAACAGCGCGCCGGCAGCGCCTGCGCCGATGAGCAGCAAAAAAACGCCCATCTGCTCCAAAATCGAAAAAAATGCATGGTTCATACTGTTACCCCGCCGCGTTTTGTGCTAATATAAAATAATTCCAAATTGGTTTACTAAATTAAAACAATAACTCATTATAAGACTAAAGGTCTAAATCAAATTTCAAGGAGGAAAGGCAATGAAAATCGTCGATCTGTCCCAGGTGCTGCAAAACGGCATGCCGGTATTTCCGGGCGAAAAGGCTCCCACGTTCAACGTGGAAGGCGACACCGCCGCGGGGGACCTCTATTCCGTCATCCGCTTCACCATGACCACCCACACCGGAACCCACCTCGACTGCCCCACCCACGTTTGCCCAGACGGGCTGCGGACGGACGGGGATGACCTGACCCCCTTCGTCGGCATGGGCGTGGTGGTGGACTGCCGCGACTTCAAGGAAGGGGATAAGATTCCCACTTCCGTATTCCAGAATATGGACCTTTCCCGCGCGGAGTTCGTGCTTCTTTGCTGCGGCTGGGACCAGTACTGGGGCACCGAGAAGTTTTTCGGCGACTATCCGGTGCTGAGCGACGAGGCGGCGGAGTACCTCGCCGGTCTTGAACATCTGAAAGGCATCGGTCTGGAGTACATTTCACTTGACCCGCTGCCCGACCCCAAACTCGCCCTGCACCAGATTGTGCTCGGCGCTGGCAAGCGCGTCATCGAGAACCTGACGAACCTCGACAAGCTGATCGGCAAAGAATTCCTGTTCTGCGCCCTGCCGCTGAAGTTTTACCGCGGCGAAGGCTCGCCGGTGCGCGCCGTGGCGGTGCTGGAAGAAAAGTAATCAAAAGCAAAAAGACCGGTGAAAACCGGTCTTTCTTTTTGCTTTGCCTTAATCTTCAAAAGCGCTTGTTTCCTGCCCTTCCTGCTGCGCAATGCCGTCCTGATTCCCGTGAAAATGCTCGTACACCAGGCGGGCGGTGCGCTTATCCACGCCGGGTGCCGCGGCAAGTTCCTCCACGGTGGCGCTTTTGATGCTGTCCGGCGAGGGAAAGGCGGAAAGAAGCGCCCTGCGCTTGACGGGGCCGACGCCCTTGATTTCCTCCAAAGCCGAGGCCAGGGACGCCTTGTTGCGCAGGCTCCGGTGGTAGGTGATGGCGAAGCGGTGGGCTTCGTCGCGCACCCTTTGCAGCATGTGCAGCTCCGGCGAGCCGGTTTTGAGGATGACGGGGTCGCTCTTTCCCGGCAGCCACACTTCCTCCAGCCGTTCGGAAAGGCCAACGGCGGGGAAGGAAAGCCCCGCTTTTTGCAGTTCCTCCAAAGCAACACCCAGCTGCCCCTTGCCGCCGTCGATGAGCAAAAGCCCGGGCTCTTCGGCAAAGCCGGTGGTTTCGCCCTTTTCACGGTCGGCTTTGAACCGCTCGAACCGGCGGGAGAGCACCTCGCCCATGGCGGCGTAATCGTCGTTGCCGGAATGCCTGATTTTGAAGCGGCGGTACTGGGAAGGGTCGGGCTTGCCTCCGGTGAACACCACCATGGACGCAACGGGCTCCGTGCCCATGGTGTGGGAAATGTCGAAACACTCGATGCGCTCCGGAACGGGGATGCCGATGGCGGCAGCCAGGGAAATCAGCGCGCCTTTGGTGCGCTCCCAGGCGCGGCGGCGCTTTTGCGCGTCCTTTTCCAACTCTGAAAGGCCGTTTCGCTCCGCCATGTCGCAAAGCTTTTTCTTGTCGCCGATTTTGGGGAAGGTCAAAACCGCCTTTTTGCCCCGCCGCTCGGACAGCCAGCGCGTCAAAGTATCGGTGTTTTCGATTTGGCGGTTCAGCACGATTTCCGGCGGAACGGGAGCGGAGGAGTAAAACTGGGTCAAAAAGGCGGAAAGGGCCTCGCCGTCGTCCTCGTCTTCGGCAAGAAGGTCGTATCGCTCTGCGCCGATGACCTTTCCGCCCCGCACGAACAAAGCGTACACCAGCGCCGCGTCCTCTGCCCGGCAAAGGGCGAGAATGTCCCGCTCGTCCTCGTTCGCCATCGCCGCTTTCTGCCGCTCGCTGATGACCCGCACCGACTCGATGCGGTCCCGAATCGACGCCGCCCGCTCAAAGGCGAGTTCCGCCGCCGCCTGCTGCATCTGGGCGGTGAGGGAGGCAAGGACCTCCTCCGTATGGCCGGAAAGGAAGTTCGCCACCTGCTCCACGACCTTGTGGTACTCCTCTTTGGAAATGTAGTTCGCGCAGGGCGCCGAGCATTTGCCCAGATGGTAGTAAAGGCAGGGGCGTTCGCCGCGGGCGATGCACTTTTCAATGTCCTTTTTGCAGGTGCGAAGGGAGAAGTTTTCCGAAACAGCGGCCAAAGCTTCTCTCACCGCGCTTCTTGAAAGGTACGGGCCGAAGTAGCGCGCGCCGTCGTTCTTGATGCTGCTCACGATTTCCGCCCGGGGGTACGCGGCGTTCATGTCGATACGCACATAGGGAAAGGTCTTGTCGTCTTTGAGCAGCACGTTGTAATACGGGCGGTAGCGTTTGATGAAGTTGCACTCCAGCGTCAGCGCCTCGGTTTCACTGTCCACCATCACATAGGAAAAATCCGCGATGTGCGAAACCAGCGCCCGGACCTTCGCCGGATGGTTCTTGGGCGACTGAAAGTACTGCCGCACCCTGTTTTTCAAGGATACCGCCTTGCCAACATAGATGATCTTGCCCGTTTCGTCCTTGTGCAGGTAGACTCCCGGTGAATCGGGCAGTTCCGAAAGCTTCTGGGCAAGGTTTTCCTTGTATTTTTCGGGCGTCAGCTCGAACATGGTTCCTCCTGAATACTGTTTGTGGCGGCAGTTGTTTTGATGATTATATCATCCCCATCCGCAAAAGAAAACGCCGCCCCCTCCCCCTTCGCATGGGAGGTATTACCATATATTACCAGCAACAGAACCAGTTTCTTCTTCGTGTTGACCGTAGGATGAAATCCATCCAATCACCATGAGGAAAGAGGGAATGACAAATGACCCAAAGCAAGTCGCTCAGGCGCGTGTTCACCGCCGCCCTGACCGCGCTGTCTCTGGCTGCTGCCGTGATGACGGCGGTGCCCGTCAGCGCCCAGACCACCGAAGTCACGGTAACCAATCCGGCGAAAACCTCCGCCTGCACGCTGTATGTCAACGGCAGCAAGAAAACCTCCAAGCCCTATTACCAGGGCAGCACGCTCATGCTCCCGCTGCGCGCCATCGTCGAGCTTTCCGCCGGCTGGAAGTATGCCTACGGCTCCGGCACCAGCGTGTTCGGCGCCTTCACCGGCACCGAGTTTTCCGTCACCGTGGGCAAGAACGCCTATAAGTACGGCGGCAAGACCCACACCATGGACTACGCCCCCGCTTATGTGGACGACCGCGTCTACGTGCCGTGGCAGTACTTCGAGTTCGCCCTGGGCTTCAAGGTCAACATTTCGGCGGACGGCAGGATCGACGTCAACACCAAAACCCCGAACAACGCGGGTGTTTTGCGCCTGATGGTGAACGGCAAGTACGTTTCCGGCACCCCCTATGTGGACGGCTCGATCTACATGCTGCCTCTGCGCCCCGTAGTCACCGCGCTGGGCTACAGCTATGATTACAGCAACGACATGAAGTTCTCCGTGTTCTCCGCCAAGGGCATCAACACCCACATCTTCTGGGGCGTGAACTCCTATCCGGTGGACAACAAGTACGTCTCTCTCTCCGTTGCGCCCGTGCTGAAGAACGGCACCCTGTACGTTCCCCTCAGCTACATTACCCAGGCCTTGAAGTGCAAGGTCACCCAGTCCGGAAACGTCATCAAAGTTTCCCGCTGAATTTTGGTCATCGGACAGGCAAAAGCCCCGGAAACCGCTGTTTTCGGGGCTTTTTTTCCGACGTTTAGAATGTTTTGAAAGCCAATTTCATCAGCAATACTTGTCTTGACTTTTTGCTTTCGGGGTGGTATGATAATTTGCGTCCGAAATGGTGCTTTGGCTCAGTTGGTAGAGCACATCGTTCACATCGATGGGGTCATAGGTTCGAGTCCTATAAGCACCACCAAACATAACCGAACCCTTCAAGGGTTCGGTTTTTTCGTCTCTGTTCCGCGCAACAGGGGTTTGAAGTGTTTTTTACTATGTAAAATCAGATGGAAGGCACACATCAAAGCGTTGACAGGACTCTGCGGTAGGAGGCTGCATGGCACTTGCGGATTTTTTGGAACACAAACCCGTATTGCGCACCGAACGTGTAACGATTCGGCAGATGCGACTATCCGATGTTCCCGCGCTCAAGGAACGGATGCCGGACAGGTCCAAGTACGCCTGCTGGGGCAAGCCGGCGGGGAAGACGGACAGCAATCCGGAACTGCTGTTTGAAAAGAACGGAAAAACACAAAGAGTTTTCACTGGAGCATCGCGCACAACGAGGACGGCAAGGTCATCGGCGAAGCGTGTATCTATTTGATTGAAAAGAACCGCATGGCGAAAATGGCGATGCGCATCGCCCCTGCGTATCAGGGCAGAGGCTTGCGACGGAGACCGCAAAAGCCACTTCTCTGCTTAACCCAGACGGAGCTGCAGCCCATCTGGACGGATGTGGACGTCCGCAACTCCGCTTCCTGCAAAGTGCGATCCGGCAGGGGAGAATGGTGAACATGTGATGCGACTATTACATTTACGGTTTGCGGAAAACAGATTTTGAGGAGTTTGGCAATGAAAATCGAAACAGGCAGGCTGATGCTGCGGGAAATGACAGATGATGACTATAACGCGCTCTACGCCGTACTTTCGGATGCGGACATCATGCAGCATTATCCCTATACCTTTGACGAAAACAGGGTCAGAACATGGATTGGCAGAAACATGGAACGATACAGGGTGTTCGGTTTCGGCCTGTGGGCGGTGGTTCTGAAGAAAACCGGCGAAATGATCGGCGACTGCGGCCTTACCATGCAGATCATCAACGGGCAGATACGGCCGGAAATCGGATACCATATCCGAAAAGACCAGCAGCGCAAAGGATACGCCGCGGAAGCCGCCAAGGCGGTGAGGGACTGGGCTTTTACGAACACGCCCTTCAACATCATTTACTCCTAAATGAAGCACACGAAT
>JBMNTW010000130.1:0-5184 GCA_050945935.1 Christensenellales bacterium | reverse complement strand
GACCTTGCGGCATTGGCGGAAGGCGTGAACGTCACCGCCGTGGACACAGAGGCCTTCATCAAAGAAATCAGAAAGAAATTGGAGGCGGCGCTTTGAGCCGCCGTTAGGAGGAACAACCCATGAGCATTTATTCCGATTGGATCAGCTTTGCCCAGAGCCCGCGCAACGACGCCGAGCACGCCCAGTTCTGGACCGCGTACTTCGACATTGAAAAGACGGGCTACGAAAAGATTCTTTCCCGCCCCAACGAGCCTTACAAGGGCAAGTTCACCGAGCTTGCCGAAGAGTTCGGCATGGAAAAGGAGATTTTCTGCGGCTTTATCGACGGCATCAACACCTCCCTCGCGGCCGGCGAGTACGATTTGGAGTCCCTGACCGAGGATTCGGACATCGACCTGACCGTGGACATGAAGAAGCTCTACTTCAACATGCTGGCGGCGAAGGCGGAATGGCTTTATACCCTGCCCATGTGGGACGACATCCTCACCCCCGAGGAGCGCAAGGAAATCACCAAGGAGTACCGCGCCTCCACCGTTTACGTGGCGGAAAAGACCGTCGGCCGCAACGACCCCTGCCCCTGCGGCAGCGGCAAGAAGTACAAAAAGTGCTGCGGCGCCAACGCGTAACGGGCAGCTTCACAAAACGGCAGGGCGAGTCCCTGCCGTTTTTGTGTTTGAACAGACTGTGCATGGCAAAACCCGATAGGGGAGTCGAACCCCTATCGCCATAAAGAAAACCGGCAGAGGCCTGCACCTCTGCCGGTTGTATGCATGCTCCCGATTAGCTCACTTTGTAGTTCTCCGCCTGAGAGGCAAAGAGCTTCGCGTACAGCCCGTTCGGGTTCTCCATGAGCTTTTTGTGGGGACCGTAGGCTTCGATTCTGCCGTCGTTCACCACCAGAATCCTGTCGCAGAACACGCTGGAGGACATGCGGTGGGAAATGTAAATGGCGGTTTTGTCGCCCACCATCTGGTTGAAGTTCTCGTAAATCTCCGCTTCGGCGATGGGGTCCAGGGCGGAGGTGGGCTCGTCGAGGATGACCAGCGAAGCGTCCTTGTAAAGCGCCCTGGCGATGGCGATTTTCTGCGCCTGACCGCCGGAGAACTCCACGCCCTCGTCGTCGTACTCCTTGCCGAAAAACGTCTCCATGCCCTTGGGAAGTGCGTTGATTTTTTCTAAAATGCCCACCTCGTCTAGGATGCGGTTGACCTTATCGCTGTCCACGCCCACGGGTTTTGTGGTGATGTTTTCCTGAATGGTGAAGTTGAACAGCTTGAAGTCCTGGAACACCGCGGCGATGCCGGCAAGGTAGGATTCCTGCTCGTAGTCAAAAATGTCCGTCCCGTTGATGAGGATCCTGCCCGAATCCGGCCGGTACAGCCGGCAGATCAGCTTCACGATGGTGCTCTTGCCAGCGCCGTTCAATCCCACGATGCTGATTTTTTCGCCCTGATTGATCTCGAAGGAGATGCCGTCCAGCACCTTTTTGTCGGTCTTGGGGTAGGCAAAGGAAACGTTCTCAAAGCGGATGGAGCGCACCTGATCCAGCTTTTTGCTGCCCGTGCAGGCGGCTTCGTCCGGCACGTTCATCAGCTCGGCGAAGGGCTCCAGATATCCGAGCATCTGCAAAATCGCCACCACGGCGGTGCCCATGGCGATGACGGCGGAGGAGAAGCTGATGGCGGAGGAGACGTACATGGTCAAATCGCCGATGCCGATGCCGCCGCTCAGGGTGCGAGCGCCCACATAACCGTAGGCCAGCGCCGTTTGCAGCACCACCACCACCTGAAACAGGCCCATGTTCAGCCCCATGCGGCGGTAGAACCTGCCGAACCACCTGTTGATTTCCTTGTTGTAGGAGGTGACGGTGTCACCCAGCATGGGTCCCATGTTATACAGGCGGAAATCCTTGTGGCAGGTCTTGTCAAAGGACAGGTTGATGTAATAACTGTACTTCCGGTTGACGGGCAGCAGCTCCTTGAAAAACTGCTGCTGATACTTGGAAAACGATGACTGAATGAGCAGCATGATGCCCACGGTGAGAAGCAGTGTGAGCACCAGTACCCAGGAAAGCCGCAGCATGATGACCACCAGACCGGATACGGTAATCAGCTGGTTCAAAAAGTTGATGGTGTTGGTGATGAGGTTGGATACGGCGCTCTGGTTCATCATGGCGAAGGAGGCGCGCTCCTTCAGGTCGAGGAAATGCGGGTCCTCCAGATGGCGGTACTCCACGGACATGATTTTCTTCGCAAACGCGCGCTCGCTCTCCCAGAACACCACCTTTTCCCGAACGTCCAGCAGCCTTTTTATGGTCTTGCTCAGCAAAGCGAACAAAAGATTGCTGCCAGCGATGACGGCGACCCAGAAAATCAGGGACTCGAAGGGTTCACCCGCCATCAGGCCGTCGATGAGGTATTTGGGTAATATAACGTTGCAGAGGACCTGCCCGGAATAGACCAGGGAGTTGAACAGAAGCAGGAAGAAGTACGAGGGGCTGATTTTCCAGACGAGCTTGAACATCATGCCTGCATTTTTCAGGTTTTTCATACCGCGACCCCGCTTTCCTGATAGTATTTGCCCTGGGTGACGAACATGTCCCGATACACGCCGCCTTTTTGCATCAGCTCATCGTGACTGCCGTACTCCACAAGTCCCGTGCCGTCAATGAGGGCGATCTTGTCGCAAAAGCGGGTGGAGGCAAGGCGGTGGGAAATGTAAATGGCGGTTCTGCCTTTGGTCAGCTCGTCGAACTCGGCGTAAATCTCCGCTTCCGCCAGCGCGTCCAGCGCGGCGGTGGGTTCGTCCATAATCACGCAGTTGCCGCCCTTGTAAAGCGCCCTTGCGATGGCGAGCTTCTGGCTTTCGCCGCCGGAGAACACGGCGCCGTTTTCGTCGATGATGCGCAGCATCATGGTGTCCATGCCGTTTTCAAGGCTCTGCACCTTTTCATAAAGGCCCACCTGCTGCAAAACGTCCTCCACCCTGGCGTAATCGATGCCGTCCAGAGCGCAGGCGACGTTTTGCGCCACCGTGAAGGCGAGGATGTTCACGTCCTGAAACACGGCGGCAAACATCTTGAACAGCGCGGACTTTTGATACTCGTTCACGTCTTTCCCGTTGATGAGGATGCGGCCGGAATCCGCCTTGAAAAGGCCGGTCAGGAGTTTGACGAAGGTGGTCTTGCCGGCGCCGTTGATGCCCACAAGGGCGAGTTTCTGCCCAGCAGGAATCTTGAGCGAGAAGTTTTCAAAAATATTCTTGTCCGTGTCCGGATAGCGGAAGGTGACGTTTTCAAACTCAATCTCAAGGGGCGTACCGGCGGGAACGGCGGGCAGGCTGCCGCCGGCTTCGCCGAGGTTTTCGTCCAGATAGTCAAAAAAGTCCCGCACATACATGTACTCCTGCATGATGTAGGTCACGTTATCGGAAAGCGCCTTCATCTGCACGGACAGGGTGGACGCAGCCACGATGTACATCGAATAGTTGGCGATGGACATGCCGTTCACCGTCAGCCAGGTTAAAATGCCGTAGATCGCAAGGTCTGCAATCAGCAGCGTGGCAAGGGTGATAAAGCCCAGGGCGTACTCCCTGTTGCGGATGGCGCGGAACACGTCCGCATAGCCTTTGATCTGCACCTTGAAATTGTCGAGTATGCGCGCCTTCACGTCGTACATGCGCACGTCCTTGCCGTAGGAAAAGTCCTTCGCGGCGCGGGAATAGTAAAACACCCGGCGCTCCGCCTTCGACAACTCTTCTTTTCGCGCGTACTGGTACTTCTGCACGGCAACGGCGGCAAAGGTGGTGGCAGCGGTATGCACCACAAGCGCTATGAGCACGGGCAGGCTGAGAAGGCCGATGAACACCGAAAGCAACAGCACGATGAGGATGAGCTGCGGAAGGTCGAACAGTCTGTGATAGATGCCCTCCACGCCGTTGTTGTTGCTGCTGGTGGCTTCGAAGGCGCTGGTGCGCTCGTCGAAGAAGCGGGCGGACTCCATGTACTTGTAGTCCATGCGCAGCAGTTTGACAGCCATGTCCCGCACATAGTCGATGCGAAGCGCCGTCAGGCGGGTGTAGGTGCTGTCGTGCAGCCACTGCTTCAGAAAATGGAACACCGCCCCCACGGCGAAGAACGCGCAGACGATGACGAGTATCCCGTTCAGGGTGGGGGTGCTTTCCGTCAGATACCCGATCAGCACCCTGGGAAGCAGCACGGAAAACAGGGGAACACACAGGGTGACAAGGGTATAGAGCGCGCACATCCGAAACACGCCGGGGTCGTTGGCTTTGACGTTTTCAATCAGCCGTATCAGGGGCTTTTTCGTCTTTTTCATGCACTTCTCCTCGAATGTCCTTCCAAATATTCAAAAGCGCTTCCCGCACTTTTGTGTCATCCGCAGTGGTGGTGATCATCCGCTCGATGGCTTCCGTGGCGGTCTCACCCACATTGTCATACAGGGTGTGGTCCTTCCCGTGGTAAAAACGGATTCCGTGGCTGCTGAAGTCGGGTTTTTTATCGAACTGCTCCGCCTTTTGCGCCGCCTGCTGCAGATAGGCTCTGGCAAGGTCCACCCGCCCTATCGAAGCGCAGAGCATCGCCTTAATGGTCTGCATGCACACGATCATCTTAAAAATGTAGGACGAGCCTTTTTGAGGCTGAAGCCCGTGCAGAACGGATATCATCCAGTCCGTCATGTCGATGGCTTCGTCCGCTTTCCCCTGATTGGCGAGGCTGACGGTCATGCCGGCGGTGCTGATGTACAGATTGACGATG
The DNA here is from genome assembly GCA_050945935.1 of Christensenellales bacterium. GTDB lineage: Bacteria > Bacillota > Clostridia > Christensenellales > CALWSW01 > CALNBC01. The sequence goes on along the minus strand of JBMNTW010000130.1, from coordinate 407 downwards.
GCGTCAATCAGGCTTTCGGAAAGAACGGGCAGGGCTTCTTCGTACTTGCCCATGTGGGTCAGATAGTAGCCGATCCATGCGTTGTTGACGCCGCTGGCGTTGTTCTTGCGCATCATTTCGATGGCCTTGTCGAACCGGTCGCTGTTGGCGTAAATCATGGCGATGCGGTTCTGGATGGTGCTGCGGCTGATTTCCGGGTCGGTGTTCTGGTCGATGAGCTCGCAGGCACGCTCAAAAAGCTCCAGCGCCTTGTTCATCGCCTCGGGGTCGTTCTTCTCCAGGCTGAGGTTTGAAAACAGGATGCCGGAAAGATAAACGATTTCGAAGCAGTTGGGGAACTTTTGCAGGGCTTTCGCGATTTCTGCGGGGGCCTCGTCGTACCGCTTTTCGAGGTTCAGCTTTTTGAT
>JBMNTW010000129.1:0-5236 GCA_050945935.1 Christensenellales bacterium | reverse complement strand
AAGCATTGACGAAGGATAAAAGCGCCGTTTCGGTGACGCGGCCTTTGGTGTGCCCCGTCACCGCTGCGGCGACGCGATACGCCCTTGGAAGCCCTGCCCACTCGCCGTCCGCCATGCGGGGAAGCTCTTTCAGGCGCTGCCAGTTCAGCTCCAGTTCCCGTATGGTCTGCTCCAAAAGGTGAAAATTGTCGCACAGCCATGCCGCGGCCTTGTCCTCCGCAGCATCCGGATACAAACAGGTATAAGCGGCGGTGAGCCGCTTTTCGTCCATCGTCAGTTTTGGAAAATCCATCTTTCTGCGCGGGCGCACCACCACGGTCTGAACCCCCGCAGAGGCCCCAAGCGCAAAAAGCGCGTCGTCCGTCAGCGCCGCGTCATAAAGTCCGGAATATGATTTGTGCACTTCCTCGCCCTCCCCGGATGATGCGTTTTGCGTGTGTGCTATCTGCCCCTTTGTTCCACGAAGTGAACAATCTGGGCAATAAAATCCCCGATGATGGGCAGATTCGCCATCGCGATGCGCTGCAAAATCAAAAACAGCACCGCGCCGAGTATGGTAAAGCCCACGGCCGTGCCCAGCCCCTTCGCAGCACCCAGAATCAGGTTGGACGCCAGCAGGCGCCATCTGTTCCGCCTTCTGTTCAGGTACTCCTCCAGGCCTATCGACTCCATGGCGGTAATGAGTTTATCCAGCCTTTGTATCAGACTCGAAAGTTCTTCTTTTTCGGGCGTGTTTTGGCCGTTCGTTCCCATGGCGTTAGCATGGCTGATAATCGCCCGAAAAATGCCATATGCTGCTTCGCTAAATACTTCCACAGCGCCATTTTGACGGCATTGAAAAAGCCGCGCGTTTCATATTGCTGGTCACATTATCCGTTTTTTTGGACAGTAAAGCCGCTATACTCTAAGAAAAAACGAAAGGGTGTTCGTTATCTTTGGAGAATACGTCTGCTTTGCGGATGCGGATATCGTATACAGCGACGAGCTTCCCGGTCATATCCGCGCTTTTCTGCTGCCGAAACTGGATGGCGGATACACCATCGTCGTCAACCTGAAGCTCAACGACGAAGCGCGGCGAAAAGCCGTGGAACACGAACTGAAGCACATTTTTTCGAAGGATTCGGAGTCATCGCTGCCCGTCATCTTTCTGGAAAAGTCGGCGCTTCCACACGAAACACCGTCAAAGCACAAAAAAACTCCCGCCGATTAAGGCGGGAGCTGTTTTTTATGGGAGGGTTTTCAGTCGATTTCGCCCCAGAGGGCTTCGCAGCTTGTGGAAACTGCCACCGCGCCGACGCGGAGCGCAGCGATGATGTCTTCCTTGCTCTCGATGAAGCCGCCGGCGATAAAGGGTGTTGCCATGTTGATCTTCGCCATGAGCAGAGCCCTTTCGCACACGCCGGGAAGAATCTCGACCAGGTCCGGTTTGCAGGAAGTGACGTTCTGAATACCGGATTTGAGGGCGGAGGAGTCCAGCATGAACACTCTCTGGATGGTGAACACACCGAGCTCGTGCCCGATCTTGATGCAGGAACCCTTGGTGGTGATGATTCCGGCGGGTTTCATCCTCTCCACGACGTACTTGATTCCGACAGCGTCCGGACGCAGCCCGTCGATCAGATCGATGTGCAGAAATACGAGTTTTCCGGCGTCGTTCAGCCTTTTGCACTGCTCTTCCAGTTCCCCGATGCCGCCAAAGAGCGTGAATACAACTTTTACGCTGCTGGCTATAACACTGTCGAGCTTATCCGGGGAACGTACGGCAGCAATGACCGGATTCTCGATCAGAGTGTCCAGAATCTCCTGAGTTTTACTCAAGTTCGGATCCTCCTTGGCCGCGCCGTAATTTCAGCGTCTCAATGGCGCGTCCACAACACTATTTTAGGTTACGGGTCGCCACTACGTCAATGCCTGTTCCGCACACATTGGGAACAATCACGTCGCCGATGTTGACGGGAAGCGTCACCTTGGCGTTGCGGATTTCCTTCAGGCATTCAAAAATCAGCTTCTTGGGGATGGCCCTTGCCGTCTTGACGGAAAGCGGCGTTTCGCTGCCGGGAACGAGCAGCACGGAGGTCACCATACGGGTGGGGTTCGCGATCTCGTTCGGGGCGTATTCCTTGCCGACTTTGCAGCTGTAGCCGGTGACGGACTGGAAGTTTCCGTCCTCATCCAGCGTAACGGTAAGCTGGCAGCCCATCGGGCAGCCGATGCAGGTCAGTATTTTTTCCATTATGCGCGCACCTCCAGACGAACGGTAACTTTGCCGATGTCGCCCTTCTTTTTGAGCAGCTCAGGATCGACGGACAGGCTGGCCATCTCGCCGGGAGCCATGATCATGTGGGGCTTGCCGCGCAGGACTTCCTCGCCGTCCACATCCACGCAGATGCGGGCGCCCTTGTACACGTCCCTGGGACGGAACATGAACTTGACGGGTTCCGCCAGCATTTCGGGACGGATGATCTGAGGAACGATGCCGTTGACGCCGAAGCCTTCTTCAACGGGAACGCCGGCGCTCTTCTTCGCGCTGCCTTCCTTCACATACTTCGCAGCGGCAACACCTGCAAGAGCAGCTTCTTCGGAAACGAAGTCCACAAGATCGTGCACGTGGAGTACGTTGCCGGCGGCGAAAATGCCGTCCACATTGGTTTCGTAGCTTTCGTCCACCACCGGGCCCTGGGTCGAACGGCCAAGGGCGACGCCCGCGCCCACGGAAAGCTCGTTCTCGGGGATCAGGCCGACGGAAAGGAGCAGCGTGTCGCACTCGATGTACTGCTCGGTGCCGGGGATGGGCTTCTTGGTCTGGGGATCCACTTCGGCAATGGTCACGCCGGTGACGCGGTCGGCACCGTCAATGTCCACCACGGTGTGGTTGAGCAGCAGGGGAATGTTGTAGTCGTCCAGGCACTGAACGATGTTCCTCTTCAGACCGGAAGAGAAGGGCATCAGTTCAACGCAGGCCTTGACTTCGCAGCCTTCGAAGGTCATGCGGCGGGCCATGATGAGGCCGATGTCACCCGAACCGAGGATGACGACCTTCTTGCCGGGCATATAGCCTTCCAGGTTGACGAAACGCTGGGCGGTACCGGCAGAGAAGATGCCGGCGGAACGCCAGCCGGGGATGCCCAGAGCACCGCGGGGACGTTCGCGGCAGCCCATCGCCAGAACGATGGCCTTCGCCTTGAACTGCTGCAGACCTTCCTTGGGGTTGATGGAAGTGACGATCTTGTCGTTCGAGACGGAAAGAACCATGGTCTCGCACTGATAGGGGATCTTCAGCTCTTCCACCATATCAATGTAACGCTGGGCATATTCAGGGCCGGTCAGCTCTTCGCCGAATGCCTGAAGGCCGAAGCCGTTGTGAATGCACTGCCTCAGAATGCCGCCGAGGTGTTCCTCGCGTTCCATGATGAGCAGGTTATCGATGCCCGCTTTCTTCGCGGCGACAGCGGCCGCCAGACCGGCGGGGCCGCCGCCGATGATGAGTACGTCTATCTCGCGCATAGCTAGTTAGTCCTCCTTCCGGATTCCGATACGCCCGGTGAGCAGTTTGGAATCTCCGCCGAACTTGGTGATGTCGGTCGGATCGAGACCCAGCTCGTCGCACAGGATCGCGACGACACGGGGCGTGCAGAAGCCGGCCTGGCAACGGCCCATCCCGGCGCGGGTGCGGCGCTTGACAGCGTCCAGGTTCCTGGCGCCGCGGCGGATGGCTTCCCTGATCTCACCTTCGGTGACGGTCTCGCAGCGGCAGACGATGCGGCCGTAAGCGGGATCCTTGGCGATCAGCTCTGCGCGTTCTTCGTTGGAAAGCTCGCGGAACTTCGGGATCTCGTGGCGCTTCGGGTTGAAGTTTTCCTTCATCTTCGCGTTCAGGCGCTCGCTGATCCACAGGGCAATGTCTTCCGCGATGGCGGGAGCAGAGGTCAGACCGGGGGACTCGATGCCCGCGGCGTTGAAGAAGTTGGGAGCGTCATCGGGCTCGCCCACCCAGAAGTCGCCGTTGCTGGGACGGGGACGGATGCCGGCGAAGGTGCCGATGAAGTTCCTGCTGGGGATGTTGTTCCAGGTTATGGCCGCGTGCTCCAGCACTTCGGAAAGGCCTTCTGCGGTGGTCCTGGTGTCTTCCTTGCCGTCGATATCGTTCGCGGTCGGTCCGAGAAGGACGGTACCGTCCACGGTGCGGGAAACGAGGATGCCCTTGCCCTTGTCCGTGGGGAGCTGGAAGATGGTCGCGTTGAAAGTGTCCCTGAAGGTCTTATCCACCATGTAGTATTCGCCCCTCCTGGGGAGAATCTCAAACTTGTGGGAAGAGACCATGTTGTTGAAGTGATCGGAGTACATGCCGGCGGCGTTGACCACGGTCTTGGTGGCGATTTCTTCGCCGGACTCGAGCTTCACGACCCAGTGGCCGTCCTCGGGACGGATGCTTTCCACGGGAGCGAGCAGCCTGAACTCCACGCCGTTAGCCATGGCGTTTTCCGCCAGCGCGATGGTCATTTCATAGGGGCAGACAATGCCGCCGGTGCCGACGCGCAGCGCAGCGCGGGCCTTCACGCCGATGTTGGGCTCGAGCTTGCGCAGGGTCGTCTCGTCGATGATCTGCATATCCGGCACGCCGTTCTTCACGCCGCGGGTGAACAGGTCAAACAGGCCCTGAATGTCGTCTCCTTCGAAGGCGACGACCAGAGAGGTGTTCCGGATGAACGGAAACTCCAGATCAGCGGCAAGCTGATCGAACATGGGGTTGCCGCGTACGTTGTAGTACGCTTTCTTGGTTCCCGGTTTGGCATCGTAGCCAGCGTGCACAATAGCGGTGTTCGCCTTGGTGCAGCCGCCAGTCGCAACGTCGTCCTTTCTTTCAAGAACGAGCACGTCAAGCTCGCGCTTTGCAAGCTCGCGAGCGATCGAGCAGCCGATAACGCCGGCGCCGATGATGATTACGTCTCGCATGAGTATTAACCACCCTTCAAATATGTAGATTGGGCACGACAGAGAGCTTCTGCCATAATAGCAAAGCCCACTGCCGCGCCCAAACTCTCAGTCAACTCAATTGGGGAGCAAAGTATGCGTTTGGTCCACTTAGCAAGAAGGTGCCCGCCCGGGCGGGATTGCTCCCGCCCGGCGGGTGTATGTTACTGACTAAGCGGTTCTCTTGTGGTTTGGCTTAAACTTAAGCCTCGATCCACTTGAGGGCGCGGCCGACGGCACGCTTCCAGCCCTTGAGGAGCTCTTC
>JBMNTW010000128.1:0-5264 GCA_050945935.1 Christensenellales bacterium | reverse complement strand
CGACGGCTTCTTCATCATCTCGGACGGCGCCGGCTACACCTACACCCGCGCCGGCAACTTCAAGACCGACTCCGAGAACTATCTGGTGGATTCCAACGGCAACTACGTGATGGGCTACACCGGCACACCGGGCGCGGACGGCACCGTTACCACGCTGGAAAAGATCAAGCTCGACCCGAAGTATACGGACATTTCCGTCAACCGCAACGGTGAGGTTGTGGGTATCGATTCCACCACCAAGGCGACCACCGTCATCGGTAAAGTCGCCCTCGCCAGTTTCGCAAACCCCAACGGCCTTGAAAAGACCGGCGGCAACAGCTATCGCGAAACCGTGAACTCCGGCAACCCTGTGTACAAGGCGCCGGGCACCGGCGGCACGGGCTCCATCAACCCGTCTTCTCTGGAAATGTCCAACGTGGACCTGACCTCCGAGTTTACGGATATGATCGTCACCCAGAGAGGCTTCCAGGCCAACTCCCGCATCATCACGACCACGGACGAAATGCTCGAAGAGCTCGTCAACATGGTCCGCTAAATCATAACACGCCTGCGGGAGGGCAAAGAGCCCTCCCCGCAGGGAAAGGGAGAGCGTTTTGATTCGAGTTCACAGGTTAAACAACGAAGAGTTTTGGGTCAACTGCGACCTCATCGAATTTGTGGAGGCAACACCCGACACTGTCATTTCCATGACATCAGGCAGAAAGCTCGTCGTCGCCGAGCCGTGTGAAGAAATCAGAAGGCTTATCATCGAGTACAAGAGGCAAATCTTCGGCGGCGACGTCTGAGCAGCCTGAAAGCAACCGAGGTGAAATCAATTGGATTTTGCGACCCTATTCGGAATCGGTCTTGGTGCCGTATTAATCGTGATTGCCATCGTGCTGTCGGGGCAGCTGGTTTGGTTCTGGGACTTTGTATCCATCCTGATCACGATGGGCGGCACGCTCGCTTCCACCATGATTTCCTTCCGCGGGAAGGACATGAAGAACGTGATTCCGGTTCTCAAAAAAGCATTTAAAAAATCGAACATCGATCTGAACAAGGACATAGACCTGATCATCGATATTGCCAACGTCGCCCGCAGGGAAGGTCTTCTTGCCCTGGACGAGCAGCTGACGCAGATCGACGACCCGTTTTTGCGCAAAGGCGTCAGCATGATTGTGGACGGCACGGACATTGAGCTCATCAAGAGCATTCTCCAGACAGAGGTTTACTTCGTCCAGGCCAGGCACCAGGAAGGCCAGAACCTGTTCAACACCATGGCGGGCTTTGCTCCGGCATACGGCCTGATCGGTACCATCATCGGCCTGATTCTGATGCTGCAGACTTTGGATGACCTGGGTTCCCTGGGCAAAAAGATGGCGGTGGCGCTGGTTACCACCTTCTATGGCTCCGTGCTGGCGAACCTGATCTTCACCCCCATCGCGAAAAAGCTCAAGAGCCTGAGCGACGAGGAAGTGCTGCAGAAGGAACTCTACATCGAAGGTCTGCTCTCCATCCAGGAGGGCGAAAACCCCCGCATCATCCGGGAAAAGCTGAACTCTTTCATCGCCCGCAAAGAGCTGAAAGCCGTCAGCGCAAAGCCCGAAGTGGTAGAAATCAAGGAGTCCAGGAATGCGCGATAGAAAAAAGCCGGATCCGCCGCAGGAACCAGGCTCTCCGGCCTGGATGTCAACCTTCGGCGACCTGATGACCAACCTGCTGACCTTCTTTGTGCTGCTTTTTGCGTTCTCGTCCATTGACGCGAGCAAAGCGGAGGAGATTCTGTTCGGCCTGAAGGGGATGGACATCGTGGCGATTCCCGCGCTGGACCCCAACGCCCCCGAAAAGATGACCGAAAAGCTGACCGGCAAGTTCATCATCACCGATTACGATCCGGAAGTGGACGAAGAAGAGGACATGCTGGACCCCGACGATGAGGACCAGTTCGGCAACACTGAAGACGAGCAGGGCTCGCTGTTCGACGAGCTCTACGAAAAGATCAAGCAGCACATCATCCAGAATGATTTGCAGCACATCCTGAACGTGGAGTACATCGACGAGTTCACCATCCTGCTTCGCATGTCGGACACTGCGTTCTTCGCTTCGGGCAGCGCTGCGCTGGACAATGAGGCGAAATTTGCGCTGGAGAATGTGTGCGGCATCCTCGTGGAGCATTCGGACCTTATCCAAAGAATACGCATCGAAGGCAACGCGGACACTGTGCCCATCGGAAAAGCGGGTTATAGGGACAACTGGGAGCTTTCCATGGACCGTGCGGACAGCGTGCGCCGCTACATTCTGAGCGTGACGGAACTCGACCCGTCGCTGCTGATGACCGTTTACTACGGGGAGTACAATCCCGTTGCCAGCAACGACACCGAGGAAGGCAGAGCGCAGAACAGGCGCGTAGATTTTGTGATAGAAAGTAAGCTGAAGGGAAACTGAGGCGTGACAGAAATGAAAAAAAAGATTATTATCATTTTAGCGGTTGTTTTGGCTCTTGGCGGTGCTGCGGCGTATTTCTTTCTGTTCAGCAGCCCGGCGGAGAATGTGTACAGCTACTATGAGCCAGGCGATTACTTCGTCACAAACATTAAAGACAGCAGGGCTCTCATCAAGACCACCATCGTTCTGGAGCTGAACGCCCCGGCAAACGAGATGGATGAGATCAACAAGTACCTGAAGGAAAACAACCATGTTTTAAGGGATATCATCGTCTTCACCCTGCGTTCCAAGACCGAGCAGGAACTGCGCGCGGAAAACATCGACGAAACGCTGCGCGCGGAAATCGTCAAGAGCATCAATGAAAAGATGGGGATTGACTACATTACATCTGTTTATTTCAATGATTACGTGATCAACTAATGCTGCATAACAGGCAGGACGGCTATGTCAAATATTTTAACTCAAAGCGAAATCGATGAATTGCTGAGTGCGCTGCAGGCTGGGAAGGACGCTCCTATCGCTGAACATGAGGAGGACGACACAAAGTCCATCCGCCCTTATGATTTCAGGGTGGCGAACAAGTTCTCCAAAGATCAGATGCGCACTCTGCATTTTATATACGACAACTTTGCGAGCCGGCTATCCACCTACCTTTCGGGCAACATGCGCGCCATCTGCGAGGTGGAGGTCCTTTCCATCGAAGAGCAAAGTTTTGCAGAGCTGAGCAACTCGATGCCCACGCCGGTGATCATTGCCGTGATCGGCATGTCACCGCTGAAGGGTTCGGTCCTTTTGGAGATTACGCCCGCCATCGCGTACGAGATTATTTCCCGTCTGCTGGGCGGTTCCGGCCAGATGACGGAGAATCCCGACAAGGCATTCACCGAGATTGAGCTTTCCATCATGGAACGCGTCATCCGCAGGATGCTCCTTTTGATGGACGAGTCCTGGGACAAGATCCTCAAAGTCGGGTCCACCCTAGAACGCATTGAAACCAGCTCCCAGTATGTGCAGATCGTGTCCATGAACGAGCCCATCGCGATCATCACGCTGAACGTCAGGATTGGGGAAGTTTCCGACATCATCAATCTTTGCATACCCCACGTGACCGTTCAGCCCATCGCGAAAAAGCTGGTCATGAAGACCTGGTATACCGACGCAAGCTCTGAAAGGTCGGCGGAGGAACACACCGGCGTGGAAGAACAGATTTCCGGTGTTGTTCTGAACCTTCAGGCGGTGTTCAACACCACCACCGCCAGAATCCGGGACCTCTTGAACACCAAAGTGGGCGACGTGATCCAGCTGGAACACAACATCAACAAGCCGGTGACCGTTCAGGTGGAGCATCTGTCCAAGTTCAAGGGCGTTGTGGGTATTCAGGACTCGAATTACGCGGTGCGCATCACTGAGATACTGAAGGAGGAAGACAAGGATGAATACCGGGACATCGTGGAATGATACCGGCTTGGATATGGAGAACACCCCAATGAACGACAATCCCGAAATGTTAACCGACGACGAAAAGGACGCCCTTGGTGAAATCAGCAATATCTGCATGGGCACCAGCGCGACCACCCTTTCCACGCTGCTTGGCAAACGGGTTGTGATTACCACGCCCAGGGTGACGATCTCGAAGGGCAACGAGTATCTCAGGGAGTATGAGAAGCCCGTCGTCGCCACCACCGTGGAATACACCCAGGGGTTGGACGGCCACAACATCTTCCTTCTGAAGAAGGAGGACGCCCTGCTGATTACCAACCTGCTGATGGGCGGCGAACAGACGGAAGAGGAAATCGGGGATTTGTACCTCAGCGCGGTGAGCGAGGTCATGAACCAGATGGTGGGCGCATCCTCCACAGCTTTGGCAGATATTCTGAACGTCCACATCAACATCTCCCCGCCCGATACCACCGAGTTCTCCTGCGAGGATGAGATTGTGGAAGCCGCCTTCCCCACGGGGACCCTCGTCCGCATCAGCTTCCGCATGGAAATCGAGGACATGCTCGAAAGCAACATCATGCAGTTCATGCCCCTGCGGTTTGCGAAGAAGCTGGCGGAGTCGCTGCTGGTGGGCAACGAGCCCGAACCGGAACCCGTCGCCGAAGCAACGCCCCAGCCCCAGCCCAAGCAGCAGCCCAAACAGCAGCCCAAACAGCAGCCTCAGCCCGCGCCCTCAAAAGCCGCGCAGGACGAGCGCGCAAGGCAGTTCGCTTCCGCCTATGCCGAACCTGCAGAGCCGAAAAAGGCGCCCGTTAAGATCAGTTCCGCCAAATTCCAATCCTTTGACGAGGAGGAGAATGAAATGGCCAGCGTGTCGCAGCAGAACATGGATTTGATTATCGACGTTCCGCTGAACGTCACCGTTGTGCTGGGAAGGGCGAAAAAGAGCATCCGCGAGATTCTTGATTTGAACCTCGGCTCCGTCATCGTGCTGGACAGGCTCGCCGGCGAAATGGTGGACGTGATGGTGAACGGCAAGATGTTCGCCCGGGGCGAGGTCGTGGTGATCGACGACAATTACGGCGTTCGCATCACCGAAGTGATGACCCCTTCCGGCGTGAAGATGTAACCGCTGACCAAAGAGAATGCCTTATCCGAAAACGGATATGGACGTAAAAAATCCCCGACACTTTCAGCCGGGGATTTTGCGTTTTAAAAAAGCACATGCGTTCCGCTGTGCAGCGGCGGCCTTTGGCGTGAAGCTTCGAAGAACAAGCCTGCCGGAAGGTCATCCTGCACCATCCCGGAAAGCGAGGTGCGCAAACACATCAAAGCCCGACAGAAAAACCCCCGATAAACATCGGGGGTTTTCGCGTCTTTGGTCTTACTTGGGTTTGACC
>JBMNTW010000127.1:0-5336 GCA_050945935.1 Christensenellales bacterium | reverse complement strand
TGTCCTTATAGCAGCCCACGACCACTTCGCGCTTCCCCATATCCCTGCAAACGCCCAGGGCGTGGCGCAGCATGTTGGTGGCGTACCCCTTCCTTCTTTCCGAAGGGCAAACGCCGTAGCCGATGTCTCCGATTTTTTTCGTCAGCTCTTTCGGCAAATCATAGCGATTGCTTAAAAGCCCTATCAGGCGGTTTTTCTCCATGCACAAAAGCATCAGGGATTTGCCGAAAGTCTCGTCGCCCTCCTGCACGTTGCGGTGCATCCTGCTCACCCAGTCAGAAAACGGCTGAGACGTTAAGGCGCGGCTGGCGGCGATGCTTGTCTCGCTGTTTTTGCAATGCTCTTGAACATAGTCAAAGAGCATCGCCTCGTCTTCGATTTGGGGAAGCCGGAAAACCATTCCCTTCGCCGTCCTTTTTGCACATGCATTTCCATAGGAGTATATCAGCACAGTACCGGTTTTCAAACACTTGCGGCCGGTGATTTTTCGTTCGAACTTGGGCAGGATAAACGTGCGGGAACCGTGTGTTTCCGCCGCGTAATCATCCTCAAGGAAGGAAACGCCATGCACAAAGAAAAGATGACCAACTGCGCCAAGTGCGGCGCGGAGATTTCGGAAAGTTCCGACACCTGCCCCTATTGCGGCGCGAAGAAGAAACAACCCTATTCCATATTTAAAAAGTGGTGGTTCTGGGTGGTGGCGGCTGTCCTTGTGATCGCCATCATCACCGGCATCAACGATAATAACCCCGGCTCGTTGCCCGATTACGACCCCGTCAAGTCCTTCGTTCCGGAAAGCACCGCGGGCGAAAACGGCGGTCAGGAACCCGCCGCGGCCGGCACACCTTCTGTTGAAACGCCTGCTCCCACCGAAACTGGCGCGCAGGATGACGTGCCCTCCGACTACCGAAACGCCCTGATTAAGGCAAAGAGCTACAGCGACGTTCTGCATATGTCCCGACAGGCGATCTACGACCAGCTGGTTTCTGAATTCGGCGAAAAGTTCCCCGCGAAGGCGGCGCAGTACGCCATCGACCATCTGGATGCCGACTACAAGGCCAACGCGCTGGAAAAGGCAAAGGACTACAGCGAAACGCTGCATATGTCCAAACAGGGCATTTACGACCAGCTGATTTCCGAATACGGCGAAAAGTTCACCCCGGAAGAAGCACAGTACGCCATCGACAACCTGACCGCCGACTACAAGGCCAACGCGCTGGAGAAGGCTAAAACCTATCAGTCTTCCTTGAACATGTCCAAACAGGCGATTTACGACCAGCTCATTTCCGAATACGGCGAACAGTTCACCGCGGAAGAGGCGCAATACGCCATCGACAATCTGGAATGACCGGCAGTTGCCATAAAGACTGCGGCTGCGCGGTGCGCGGTCGTTCTCCATGACGCTCTTTTGCGCCGGCGGTCAACCATGCGTTGAGACGGGTTAAGTAAATCCCTCCGTTATGATAAAATGTGCAGTATCATCTTCCGGGAGGGTCGTCATTGAACATTTTATACAGGGAAATCGATTTCGAAATTGAGGAAAGCATCGTCCGCGCCTTTGGCGAGTGGGTCAGGGACTTTGAATGCATCCATCGGGGCGAGGGCTGCTGTTCCATTGCCGCCATGGCGGGCGACAGGCCCGTCGGCTTCATTTCCACCTGCCGGCGGGACTACCCCGAGCCCTTGACCGGCTATTATGACGCGTTTATCGACGTTATCGAAGTGGACCCTGCGTACAGAAGGTCCGGTATTGCGAAAACGCTGATCCGCCTGACGGAGGAATGGGCCAGAGCGTACGGCTATCACCAGATCGGCTCCTGGAGCAGCGACGACAAGAAGGAAGCCATCAACATGTGGTACGCGATGGACTACTGTGTTTCCCCCGCCGTGATGCGCGGGGAGAGCCTGCTGGATGAGTTCAAGAACCACAAGATTCCCGGTTTTTACGTGGCAAAAATGCTCAACCCCTTCGGGCAGCAGCAAAGAAGCTGACGTATAAGCAAGGACACCCCGCTTTGGCGCTTCGATGCAAAAATTACAAACAGCAAGCTGGCATACCGCATGCCAGCTTGTTTTTATGGTGGATTCCCCAAATAACGCAGGGGGTTGGTTTTTAAATCAGCCGTGCCAGCGTCACATTGTCGATCTCGATGAAGCCGAGCTCACTGTCCGTCTTGGAGAACAGCACCCTTGCCTTGGCGGTGCCGGGCGGCGCAGGCTCGGTGATGCCGATGTAAGGCACCCACTCCAGGAAGCTGCCGATGTTCACGCTGGAGAGGCCGCGGGACGCGATCAGGCTCAACCCGAGACCTATCTCCCTGTCCTCGCAGTCCAGCCAGATCACCTGCATGATCATCGCGCCGAAGGCGGCCACATCAGAAGACTGCCGAAAGCCCAGAGCGGTGCTGAACAGGTAGCAGTGCCCTTCGGCAGGGCAGAGTTCCACATCCTGCCAAAGCGCGCCGCCACTTTCGCCAAAACCTGCGTCAAAGCGCCCTTCGTAAACGTCGGGACTGTCGATCAGGTTGACCAGGCTCTGGTTCCAGCCGGCAAAACCGGCTTCAAAGCTGGGGTTCGAGATGAGGTTTGTGGTCAAAACGGGGATGAACATCACCTGATCCAGCATCAGAACATCCTCCGGCGCGGTAATCACGGCGGAGAACGTCAGCCTTGCGATGGCAGTGCCGGGTACCGCGGGGAAGGTAATGTTGAGATAGCTCAGGTAGTTTCCCTGATTTTGGAGCGTATCGGCGGGAATGCTAAGGCTCAGCCCCGAACCGATGAGCGTGCCGTTCTGGTCCAGCCACTGAACACTCACGTTCAGCGCCACAGGCCCGATGCCCCGGGCGGCAAAGCTGAACAAAAAGGGCGTCATGGGTGGCAGATGGCTGATGTCAATGTCCTGAATCAGGGAGCCGCTGGCCTCGGTATGGGCGTGGCCTGCGCCAACCAAAGACTCCTTGTAGGACGACAGGAACGCCGCGTCGTTACCGGGGTTCGCGACCCAGTTGAACAGATTCGCCTCAAAGCCCCCGTTCTTGATCAGGTCAAGATGCGCCATGGGCGTGAGCACGACCCCGTCGATAAAGATGTAATCTTCGCTCTCCGACAGGCCCTGCCCCTTGCTGAACACCACCAGGGCGCGGGTCGCGTTGGCGGGCGGAACGTCGGTCTGGTCGAAGAAGGTAATGCGGGCAACGTTGCTGAGCCGATCGGCAGGTATGAACATCCTCAAGCCGATGCCGACAGCGTTGTAGTCGTTGTCCAGCCAGGTGATTTCGGCAATGAGGTTGCCCGGATATTCCTCCGCGTCCGTGGACAGGTTGGAAAGCGCGTTAAAGCTGAATAGAAGCGGCGTTTTTCCCGTTCCCTGCAGCGACACCACCTGTGACAAAAAGGCGACGCCCGGACCGAGCCTCGCCTGAACCGCGCCTTCAAAGGGGCCGCTGTCTGTAAAGGCTACGGTGGACATCTGCCACCAGGAGGACTCGCTTTCAAAACTGGGGTTTTGCACCAGATTGCCGCAGCGAAAGCATTTGTCCTTGCCTTTGAGCATATCCAGCACGGGAGAAAGCGGGTTTTCACGGCAGGGAGGGTCCTGAATTCCGCATTGCCGGTTCCCGAACATATTGAAATTGGACATTCTGTTAACTCCTTTTTGTTAAAGTCATATGGTGAACCACATACATCTGCTGTATTATATGTACTTCACCAATCACGTGGCACAAAGCGCAAAACATCCATTACCGCCCTGTTTGGTATTTAACTTACTATAGGTTGCCGTTGTGGTTCTGGAACAAATCGTCTGGTTAAATAACTAACATTTCACATCGATTTACGGGAATTTTCGTCAGATTATTGTACATTTTGTCATACTCGTATTATACTAAGTACAGCTTTTTATACGCCGTAAACACGATCTGCGCGTAGTAAATCTGCCTGCCGTAGGCGCAGAAAGCAACCGGAAAACCGATTCCATTCTCGATTGATAACGCCAAGCATAACACCCGGCTCAATGCCGCGACTGAACTTGCCAGACCGGACTTTGATCTGCAAACAGGTATGAGGTGTTGCCATGCTGACTTTCAACAGAAGGAACCGAACGCGCGGCAAGGGCGCCCGCCCCGCCCGCGATTTGAAATACTGCCGTCTTTTTGCTGCAATCGCGGCTTTGCTGTTCGCGCTCTCGTCCTCCGCCTGCTTTGCCGCCGCCGGACAAATCGAGTGGACCGAGGCGGAGCGTGCCTTCATCACGGAGCATCCGGTCATCCGCCTGGGTGTAGACCCTGAGTTCATTCCCTTTGAGTTCATTGACGAGCTTGGGGAGTACAAGGGCATCGCCGCGGACTACCTTGCCCTCATCAGCGCGAAAACCGGATTGCAGTTTGAAATCGCCAAAGGACTGAGCTGGCCCCAGGCTTACGATATGGCCCTTTCCGGGCTGCTGGACGCGCTGCCCGCTGTCGGCAAAACCGAAGAGCGCGAAGCGCATTTCCTTTTTTCCGAGCCGTATTACTACTTTAAAAGGGTCATCGTCACCCGCAAGTCGGACGACATCTCCAACATGGAGGATCTGGAAGGGCTCACCGTGGCCGTGCAGCGAAACAGCTCGCACCACAGCTATCTTCTGTCCTTCCCGAATATCAACTTAAGCATTTATAACTCGGTGGAAGCGGCGCTCACCGCGCTGGCGGCGGGGATGGAGCGGGCATTTGTGGGAAACCTCGCCACCACTACGTATTTGATTAACAGCCACGGGCTGACGAACCTTCGAACCGTCTCCTTCGATGCCGAAACACATCAGGCGATTCACTTCGCGGTGCGCAAGGACTCGCCGGAGCTTGTCAGCATCGTCAACAAGGCCCTGCATGCCATCACCGAACAGGAAAAGCAGGAAATCAACCGCAGATGGATTGACCTGCAGGCGGAAGTTGATTACTCCCCCTTCATTCACGCACTGATTGCCGTCATCGCCTTGGCCGCCGTCGTGTTCGTGGTTTCGCTGTTCTGGATCCTTCGGCTGAAAAAGGAAGTCCGGCAAAGGATCAAAGTCCAGCAGGATCTGGAACAGGCGAAGCAGGAAGCCGTTGAGGCCAACGAGTTCAAGTCCAGCTTCATGGCGCGCATGTCCCACGAAATCCGCACGCCGCTGAACGCCATCACCGGCATGGCCTATCTGCTGAAAAAAACCAGCTGCACCGCCACCCAGAAGTTGTACGCGGACCGTATCACCCAGGCTTCCTCGAACATGCTGGCCATCATCAACGACATTCTGGAGTATTCCAAAATCACCGCCGGCAAGACCGAACTGGAAAACGCCTCCTTCAGCATGGACC
>JBMNTW010000126.1:0-5355 GCA_050945935.1 Christensenellales bacterium | reverse complement strand
CAAAGAAATCCGTTCCGCCGTGCGAAAGATGTATGAAACCGCACATCCGGAATAGGAGCCTTCCACAACCCCTCGCCCTTTCGCGAAAAAGGGCGTTTTTCGGCGCTACACGGAGTTTTTTTGCGCAGCATTGTTTGGATGTTAAAATTTTCTGCAAAAATCGCCTCTGACAGAAACTTAACACCATCAATTTTGTTGAAAGGGCTGGCGCTGTGTAGTAAAATTGTGTATTGGGGGGTGTATTTGCACTTATGAGAAAAACGAAAATCGTATGCACCATCGGCCCTGCGAGCCAGAACGAAGAAACGCTGACGCAGCTCTGCTATGCGGGCATGAACGTCGCGCGCATCAACATGTCTCACGGGGACCATGAAGAACAGCAGAACAAAATCGAGCTGATTAAAAAGGTCCGCGAAAAGCTGGGCCTGCCCATCGCCATCATTCTGGACACCAAGGGTCCGGAATACCGCATCAAGACCTTCAAGGACGGCAAAATCGTTCTGAAGGACGGCGATACCTTCGCCTTCACCATTGAGGACATTGAAGGCACCCAGGAGCGCGTCTCCGTGAACTACAAGGGCCTCATCGGCGTTCTCGCGGTGGGGGACAGGATACTCGTCAACAACGGGCTGGTGGTGTTTGAAGTCAAGGAACTGACGGAAACCGACGCCATCTGCAACGTCATCGCCGGCGGAGAACTTTCCAACAACAAGAGCATGAACTTCCCGAACAAGGTCGTCGGGCAGACTTATTTAAGCGAACAGGATAAGCTCGACCTTCTGTTCGGCATCAAGAACGACGTGGACTTCATCGCCGCATCCTTTGTTTCGTCCAAGAAGGACCTTCTGGAACTCAAATCCTTCCTGCACGAAAACGGCGGCAAGGATATCGACATCATCGCCAAAATCGAAAACCGCGACGGCGTGGACAACATCGAGGAAATCTGCGAAGAATGCGACGGCATCATGGTCGCCCGCGGCGATCTGGGCGTGGAAATCCCCTTTGAGGAGCTGCCCCACATCCAGAAGTTCCTGATCACCAAGTGCAGAATGCTGGGCAAGTGCGTCATCACCGCCACCGAGATGCTGGAATCCATGATCCACAACCCCCGCCCCACCCGTGCGGAGATTTCGGACGTGGCCAACGCCGTGTACGACGGCACCAGCGCCATCATGCTTTCCGGCGAAACCGCCGCAGGCAAGTATCCGGTGCAGACCGTGCAGATCATGGCAAAAATCGCGGAGGAGACCGAGCACCACATCAATTACCGCAAGCGGTTCCTGACGGCGGACTTCCGCATCAAGAACAAGGTGGACGCCGTTTCCCACTCCGCCTGCGGCATGGCCATCGACCTGGAGGCCAAGGGCATCGTCGCCTGCACGCTCTCCGGCATCACCGCGCGCATGATTTCCCGCTTCCGCTCCCCCGTGCCCATCATCGGCATGACCACCAGCAAAAAGGCGTGGTACCAGCTGGCGCTGTCCTGGGGGGTGACGCCTGTGATGAGCGAGCCGTACCACTCCACGGACGTGCTGTTCTATCACGCCACCGAGGCGGGCAAAAAGACCCTCAATCTCCAGAAGGGCGACCACATCGTCATCACCGGCGGCGCCTGCCTTGGAAGTTCGGGCAACACCAACATCATCAAGGTGGAAACGATCTAGTCACAAAGCATACAGCAAAAAACCGCACTTTACCGGTGCGGTTTTTCTTTTTTGGAAACGCACGGAAGTTTGTTAACATTTTTTCGTTCGTTTTGATATGTAATTTTTGCTACATCTCAAGCGTTTTTCCGCCTTCCTTTCTGCCGTTTCCATTCCCTGCATCTTCTTCAACACGCCAAATCAGTGGATTTTTTGCCTGCCATCGCCTGCCAGGGTTCGAACTGGCAGTTTTTGTTCGCTGTTTCACAATGCATTTGGGTATACACAGGCAAATATTGGACCAACACAACCAAGCATAAATGCTTTAAACTGCAAGAAGCAAAACAACTCCCATCCATCGCTTCGAAGGCTGCGGCGCTTTCGGAGCAAATCGACAGGAGGTATTCATGAAAAGAATCCCAACATTACTGCTCGCGATGCTGCTCATGCTCACCCTGACGGCGGGGCTGATGCCGAATGCCGCGCAGGCGGCAACGTCCGGCTCCACCGCCGGCAAGGTCAAAATCACGTCCGGCTCGCTGAACATCCGCGCGTCCGCCTCTTCCTCGTCGAAAATCCTGACGAAGCTGAAGAAGGACAACCTCGTAACGCTGATTTCCAAAAGCGGCAGCTGGTGGAAGATTGAGTATGCCGAAGGCCAGTACGGCTATGCCTACTCCAGCTACATCACCCAGGTTTCCGGCTCCCATGCGGTGCGCGCCACCGGATATTTGAACGTGCGCACCGGCATTGGCACCGCCAACGCCGTTATCGGCTGGCTGGACCCGAATGAGTATGTGGTCTCCCTTTCCACGTCCGACGGCTGGCACAAAATCCTCTACGAGGGTTCCAAAATCGGCTACGCCAGCGGCAAGTTCCTCACCACCGGCAGCGGCAGCACCGGTGGCACGGGCAGCACCGGCAATACCGGAAGCACCGGCAATACCGGAAGCACCGGCAGCACCAACCCCGGTTATGAAGCCATTTCCCTGAACGTTGTGAACTTCAAGCAGACCGATTCCCGCTGGGGCAGCAAGCGCATCGGCACCTCCGGCGGCACCATCGCCACCATCGGCTGCCCCACCACCGGCCTTGCGATGATCGAGTCCTTCCGCACGGGAACCACCATCTACCCCAACCAGATGGCGGACAAGCTGACCTACACCCCCGGCGGCGCGGTGTACTGGCCTGCCCATTACAGCGCGTACTTCGGCAGCGACTATCTGACAAAGGCCTATGAAACCCTCAAAAGCGGCAAGCCCCTGCTCATCGGCGCAAAGACTGCCGCAGGCGGCCAGCACTGGGTGGTCATCACCGGCTTCAAGGGCGGCGAACTGACGGCTTCGAACTTCACCATGAACGACCCCGGTTCCAGCTCCCGCACCAATGTGCAGCAGTTCCTGAACGCATACCCCGTTTTTTATAAGCTGATGCTTTATTAAGCAAAACGCAGCACCGCGGCAAAGACAGACCCGCCTTTGCCGCTTTTTTCCGTTGCAAGGCATGCACAACATTCCGGATGCGCCAAACATTCTTCGCCGCGGTTTTGACTAAAATGTAACGATTGTGTATGATAGGCATACGGATCGACGATCTGCAAAAAATGAAGAGGAGAAAGAACATGAGCATCACCATTTCGAGCAGTCATTCGGTCATCACCATGTCTCCCAACAACGCGCCGGCTGCAAAGGCAAAACCGGGGGACACCGTATGTTTTGAAACGCTGAACTGCTACAGCGAGCGCATCAAAACCGAAGAGGATAAGATGAGTCTGGTTCCCTGGGAGTGCATCAACCCCGCCACGGGGCCGCTTTATGTGGAAGGCGCTGAAGTTGGCGACGTTTTGAAGGTGGAAATCCTCAAAATCGAGCTGGCGGAGTACGGCGTCATGGCGGTCGGCCCCAACTTCGGCGTGCTGGGCGATGTTCTGAAAGAGGAACGCACAAGAATTCTGCCCATCAAAGACGGCAAAGTGCAGTTTAACGGCAAGCTCAGCCTGCCGGTGCAGCCCATGATCGGCGTCATCGGCACCGCCCCGAAGGATGCGGACATTCCCACAGGCACCCCCGGCACCCACGGTTCCAACATGGACTGCAAGCTCATCGGCGAAGGCACCACGCTGTATCTTCCGGTGAACACCGAAGGCGCTCTTTTGGCGATGGGCGACATCCACGCCGTGATGGGCGACGGTGAAATCATCATCTGCGGCGTGGAAGCGTCGGGGCGCATCACGGTCAGGGTGGATGTGGTAAAGGGCTTTAACGCCCATCTTCCCATGCTCCTCACGAAGGACAGAATCGTCATGCTCTCCTCCGCCAAAACGCTGGATGAAGCGTCCTTTGACGTCACGCACAAGTTCCACGAATTTTTGTGCAAATTCCTCGGCATGGAACTGCACGAAGCGGGCATGCTGCTTTCCGCAGCCTGCGATTTGCGCATCTGCCAGATTGTGGACCCGCTTTACACCGTGCGCATGGAACTGCCCCTTTGGATCGCGAAGGAGTACGGCTTCGAAATGCCGTAACGCACGCTTTCAGCCAAACAGCGCAGCCTGCTTCGGGCAGTCGGCAGCAAGCATTACATAAAAAAGGGGAGCCGCTCCGGTGAAAGGACGCGGCTCCTCTTTTTACGGTGTTCGTTTTATCGGAAAAATCTTCCCACGCCGTGTTCAGCGCGTCGGGCGGACCAGATCCTTCACTTCCGGCATGTTATCCCAGTACCGTTTGGGCATGTGGGTCATGCGGCAGCGGGGGTTTTCGCGGCCCTCGATGGCAACGGTGTCGTAAAAGCGCTTCCACAGCGCCTGATACTTGGCTTCGCCCTCGGTGATTTCCGGAAAGTCCACCTGTTCCACCTGAAGAATGTCCGCCCTGCCGTTCTGGTACACCAGCGCCGCTTTGTTGGTCCTGTCATAAATCATGAACTGCTCCTGCTCGTACCGCCGGATGAAATGGTCGGCAATGTAGGGCAGAACGTCGTTCTTCGGGGTGATGGACGCGACAAGGGCGCCGCCCACGTCCGAAAAGCGTATAAAACCCTTTAAAAGATGCGCTTCGTGCAGAAGGTGCCGCTCGGCACTCAAAAGCGGCGCCACCACGGGGTCCCCCAGTTTGCTGCAGATGCTGCCGCCTTCCCGGTACCCCTGCAGAAGAAACTGCAGCATGCGAAGCTCCTTTTTCGGCAGGCAGCTGCAAAACACCGCCATCACGAGTTCCATAGCCCGTTTGGAGATTTTTTTCGGGATGGATGCGCGCACCCGTTCCGCCTTTTTTGCGTCGGTTTCCATCGCCCGCACCCGAAGAAACGTGGGCGGCGCTTCATCCTGGCGCACAATGTCCATCGGCAGTTCCTTGGCGTACACGCTTTCGAACACGCAGCACAAAAAGCCCTCGAAACTGCCGTCGTAGGTGTAGATCACGTCCGCAGGAAGCGCTAAAGGCTTGATGTCAGGCATAGCACCGTCTCCTCCACGGCTTCGGAAATGGTTTTCACGTCCCTGCCCGTGGGAAGCGGGCGGATGGACGGCGCCTCCTGAAACAGGGAAAGCTGCTCCATCCCGAAGGAATAGATTTTCGGGTCGATCAGCGCGCGGACGGTGGCCTCCCTGTCCGGTCTGCCGCCTGCGGGCCAGTCCGCCGCGCGGATGAAGTACCGCGCCCGCTTTAGCACCACGCCCATGCGCTTCAGCTCTGAAATACCCAGCCGGCTGTGC
>JBMNTW010000125.1:0-5376 GCA_050945935.1 Christensenellales bacterium | reverse complement strand
GGATGCGTAGAACTTCAATGCTTTACCGCCCGTCGTCACCTCGGGGTTGCCGAACATGACGCCCACTTTTTCGCGCAGCTGGTTGATGAAGATCGCGCAGGTGTTGGACTTGGACAAAGCGCCGGTGAGCTTGCGCAGCGCCTGGCTCATCAGCCTTGCCTGCAGACCCACGTGGGAATCGCCCATGTCCCCGTCGATTTCCGCTTTCGGAACCAGGGCGGCGACGGAGTCGATGACCACAAGATCGATGGCACCGGAACGGATGAGCGCTTCGGTGATTTCCAGCGCCTGCTCTCCGTTGTCCGGCTGGGAGACAAACAGTTCATCGATGTTCACGCCTAATGCGGAGGCATAAGTGGGATCCAGCGCGTGCTCAGCGTCAATAAACGCTGCGGTTCCGCCCATCGCCTGGGCCTGGGCAATGGCGTGCAGCGCAACGGTGGTCTTACCAGAGGATTCCGGACCGTAAATCTCGACGATGCGGCCCCTGGGGAATCCCCCGACACCCAGCGCATAATCCAGCGCCATGCAGCCGGACGGAATGGTGGAAATGGATATTTTGGCCGCCGCGTCCCCCAGCTTCATGACGGCGCCCTTACCAAACTGTTTTTCGATTTGCGCGAGGGCGATTTCCAGCGCCTTTTGCTTCTCGACTGCCATAAAAATGCTCCTTCTCCCGAATAATGGTTGGTACTGTCATCATAACACGGCGCCGGGCGAAAGTAAAGAGAAAAACGAAAACACGTTCGCTAAACCGTCAATCTGGCAGCTCCAAACCCAGAATGGCCCGCCGCAGCGCGTCCAGAGCGTTGAGCATGACGGACGTGCGCACGCGGTTCCTGAAGCCCGATGCTTTCACCAAGAAACCGCGTTCCATCCCTTCGGCTGAAATGCCCACATAAGCGGTGCCCGCAGGTACGCCGTCTTCGTTGGGACCGGGACCCGCAACGCCGGTGGTGGCGATGCCGTAGGTCGCGCCCGTGCGTTCCCTGACGCTTTTCGCCATTTCCACCGCGACTTCCGCCGAAGCCGCGCCGTACTTCTCAATCGTTTCCTGCGAAACACCCAGTCTGCGTTTTGCGGGAACGGTGTATGCCACCACGCCTTCCAGCAGCACTTCCGACGCGCCGGGGATGGATACCAGCTCTGAAGCCACCATGCCGCCGGTCAGGCTTTCCGCCACCGCCACCGTCGCTCCCGCCTGCTTCAGCAGACGGACGCAGACTTCCGGCATGCTCTCATTCTCCGTGGAGTACACCCGGTCACCCAAACGCTCTTTAATCTGTTCCACAACGGGGTCCACCAGGGCAAAGCCGTCCTCTCCCAGGGGGCAGGACGCCGTTACCCGAAGGGCCACTTCGGAAAGGGCCGCATAGGGCGCGATGGTGGGGTTGGTCTGGTTTTCAATCATATCCTTCAGCGCGTGGGCGACGAAGGACTCGCCGATGCCGAAAATGCGCAGCATGCGGGAGCAAATCTGCTTTTCCATATGGCGGGACAAAAAAGGCGCCACGCCCGATTCGAACATCGCCTTCAGCTCGTGGGGCGGACCGGGGAGTACAACGATGTGGCTCTTGCCGTCAAAGCAGATGCAACCCGGCGCTGTGCCGCAGGAGTTTTCAAGTATTTCCGCCCCTTCAGGGAAATCCGCCTGACGATAGTTGTTCGGCGTGGTCACACGGCCGGTTTTTGCGAAGTAGGCAGTAATTTTATCCGCCGATGGCTGGTGGCGTACCATCGGCTTGTTCAAGTACTTCGCCACAGCCTCTTTGGTCAAATCGTCCTCCGTCGGTCCCAAACCGCCGGAAAGAATCAAAAGGTCGGACCGCCTGCAGGCGGTTTCGATGGCTTCCATCAACCTATGAAGGTTGTCCCCCACCACGGACTGGTGATAAACGTCAACTCCAAACTCCTGCATTTTCTGGGCGAGATACTGCACGTTGCTGTTCAGAATCTGGCCCATCAGCAGTTCCGTTCCTACCGAAATCAGTTCTGCAATCATTCTTCAACTTTTCACTTTCCCAAAATATAGTTCCATCCGGCCTTCAGATAGGTATAACCGGACACTACCGCAAGCACGGTGGACACCCACATGAGGATCTGGTCCATGGGGATGCCGATGAGGTTGAAAATCGGGTTCTTCAGCATTATCAGGGGAATGGCGATGGACTGGGTCATGGTTTTTGCCTTGCCCCAGATGTTCGCCGCCACCACGTTGCCCTTGTCCGCCATCACCAGCCGCACACCGCTGACGATGAACTCGCGACTGACAACAATAATGGTGGGTATCGGCGAAAGCTGCCCGCTGGCGTTTAGCATAATCATCGCCGCGGCGACGAGTATTTTATCCGCGATCGGGTCCATGAACTTGCCAAACACGGTGATCTGGCTGTGCTTTCTGGCGAGCCTGCCGTCGATCAAATCGGTCAGCGCCGCGATGATGAACAGCCCGGCAGCAATGATATAGGCATATTCCCATGGAATGTAAAACGCCGCCACCATGAAGGGCACCAGTATGATTCTTAAAACCGTGAGCTTGTTTGGCGTGTTCATGGGATCTCCTCTCCGTACAGGTCGTAATCGGACACCCTGTCAATCCGCACCTTTGCGAACGTGCCGGGCTTCTTCTGCCCGTTTGATGCAAAGAACACCAGTCCGTCGATGTCCGCCGCTTCGCCGTAGGACCTGCCGAAATATCGCTTGGCTTTTTCGTCATATCCTTCGACGAGTACGTCCACCTCAGTACCTATCCTGCGCTTGGCAAGGCTGTTTGAAACCTCTCTCTGGATGGCCATCAGCCTGTTAAGCCTGCGCTGTTTGACTTCTTCCGGCACCTGGTTCGGCATTTCGGCCGCCGCCGTACCCTCTTCCGGAGAAAAGGCAAAGGCGCCCATGCGGTCAAAGGGGTGTTCCTGCACAAAGGCGCAGAGGTTTTCGAACGCTTCCTCGGTTTCTCCAGGGAAGCCGACCATATACGTCGTGCGCAAAATATAGGAAGGATCCCGCTGACGAAGACCGTCTATCAGTCTGGCATACTGTTCCGACGTGCCCCTTCGGTTCATCGCTTTGAGGACATTGTCGTCCGCGTGCTGAAGCGGAATGTCCAGATACCGGAGAACTTTGGGCAGTTCATCGATGGCTGCGAGCAGTTCTTCATCCATCTCGTCCGGATAGGCGTAGAGAATGCGTATCCATTTCACGTCTGTCTCTGAAAGGCGGCGCAGAAGCTCCGGCAAAAGCCTTTTTCGGTCTGTATCCGTGCCAAAACGCGTCGTGTCCTGGGCAATGATTTCCAGTTCAACGGCACCTCTTGCGACCAGCGCCTTCGCTTCCGCTACGATGCTTTCCATATCTCTGCTCTGGTACCTCCCGCGAATCAGCGGAATCGCGCAGTAGGCGCAGCGGTTGTCACACCCGTCCGCCACGCGCAGAAGGGCGCGATACGAAGGCGTGGTCAACCTTCTTTCACCCCAGGGATACAGGGTAACAGAATCGGTCGAAACCGACTCCCCGAAAAGCGCAGCAAGGAGCGGGACCAGCTTTTCGTACTCCCGCACACCCAGCCAGATGTCCACCTCAGGCAGTTCTTTGGGTAGTTCTTCGCGGTACCTTTGGGAAAGGCAGCCCGTCACCACCAGTGCCCGGCATCTTCCTTCCACCTTGTAACGCGCCATTTCCAGTATGGAGTTGATGGATTCCTGCTTCGCCGGTTCGATGAAGCCGCAGGTGTTGACAATCAGCACCTCTGCCTCGTCGGACTTTGCGGTGATGGCGTACCCCGCGCGTTCCAGATACCCCAGCATCAGCTCGGTATCCACCCTGTTTTTAGAGCATCCCAAAGAAATCACTCCGACTTTCTTTGGGGAATCCTGATTTTTCTTTGGGACCTCGTTCGTCATACTCGTTTAGATTACCTTTCATAAGTTAGGGGCTATGAGCCCAGATCGGGCAGATCCGGCGGTCTGCCGAACAGTTCTTCAAACTGGGCGCGGCCGATCAGCAGTTTTCTTGGCTTGCTGCCCTCAAACCCGCTGACGATGCCCATCTGCTCCATGATGTCAATCAGCCTTGCGGCACGGTTGTATCCGACCCGCAGGCGCCGCTGGAGCATGGAGATGGATGCCTGACCCGTGGAGAGGAACACTTCCACCGCTTCGGGGAGCATCTCGTCTTCAAAGTC
This sequence comes from Christensenellales bacterium, assembly GCA_050945935.1. Classification (GTDB taxonomy): domain Bacteria; phylum Bacillota; class Clostridia; order Christensenellales; family CALWSW01; genus CALNBC01. Next base: position 1,196 of record JBMNTW010000125.1, on the reverse strand, counting down.
TGCAGTGGATCCCGAATCGGAACCGTTGATTTTGCCGGAGGCGATGGTTTCGGATACGCTCTCGTCGATGGTGCCCATGCCCTTGTTGGATTCAAAATACTGGTGGATTTTTTCCACTTCAGTGTCGGTCACTAGGGCGCCCTGTATGCGCTTGGGCTCACCGCCCGAATGGCTGAACAGCATGTCTCCCTTGCCAAGAAGCTTTTCAGCACCCGTGGCATCCAGAATGATTCTTGAATCGGTGGAGGACGCCACCGCGAAGGCGATTCTGGTAAGGATGTTCGCTTTGATGAGGCCGGTGATAACATCCGCCGAAGGCCGCTGCGTCGCAACGACCAGATGAATGCCGGCGGCGCGTCCCAGCTGGGCGATGCGGCAGATGCTGTCTTCCACGTCGTCCGGCGCGACCATCATCAAATCCGCCAGCTCGTCCACAATGACCAGTATGCTGGGAAGCTTGGGCTGCCCTTCAGCGACCATCAGCTCGTTGTAGCGCGAAAGCTCCCTGGCGCCCTTCTTTTTGAACTGGTTGTAGCGCTGGATCATTTCGTTCACCGCCCAGCGCAATGCGCCAGCGGCATGCTTCGGCTCGGTGACCACCGGAACCAATAGGTGCGGAATGTTGCTGAACACCGAAAGCTCGACGACCTTGGGGTCGATCATGATCATGCGCACGTCTTCCGGCGAAGCGTGGTACAGGATACTGCAGATGATGCAGTTGATGCACACGCTCTTGCCCGAGCCTGTGGAACCTGCAATCAGAAGGTGCGGCATCTTTGCGATGTCCGCCATGGCGAGCTTGCCGGAAATGTCCTTCCCCAGCGCGATGGAAAGGGGCGACTTGGAGGACTGGAACTCCGGCGAGGCGACGACCTCCCGCAGCGTGACGGTGGCGTTCACCTTGTTCGGCACTTCGATGCCGATGACGGACTTTCCGGGTACCGGCGCCTGAATGCGCACACGGGGCGCGGCAAGGTGCAGGGCGATATCGTCCGCAAGGTTGGTGATGCGGTTGACGCGCACGCCTGGCGCGGGCTGCAGTTCGTACCGCGTGATGACCGGGCCCTGGACCACATCCGTCACCTTTGCAGAGATGCCAAAGCTCGCCAAAGCCTGTTCCAGCATCTTCGCCTTTTGCATGGGGTCTTCACGTACACCTGTGTTCTTTGGGAAGGACAGCAGGCTGACGGGCGGTG
>JBMNTW010000124.1:0-5396 GCA_050945935.1 Christensenellales bacterium | reverse complement strand
CTTTTCAGCACCTTCAAAGCGACGTTCCGGTGGGCGGAGGCGTCATAAGCCTTGTAAACATTCGCCATGCCGCCGGACCCTATCATGGAGATGATGCGGTAACGCCCCGCGACCACCGTTCCGGTATTCAGATCGGTCATCCTTCGTCGCCCCCTTCCGCAAAGAAGAAACCTATGGCGACGGAGATATTGTCCTTCCCGCCTCCTTTTAGGGCGCACTCAATCAGCGTGTCGCAGGCGGCGTCCGGATCACTTTTGCAGCTTCTCAGCGCATCCAGAATGTTTTCTTCCGAAACTTCATTGGTCAATCCGTCCGAACAGAGCAAAATTGCATCCCCGTCCGAAAGTTCCACCTCAAAGATATCCGCAGAAACCCTGGGCGCTGTGCCCACGGCGCGGGTGATGACGTTTTTATAAGGGTAGGACTTTGCCTCTTTGGGCGTTAAGCGGCCGGCGCTCAAAAGCTCCTGCACCAGGCTGTGGTCCCGGGTGATCTGGCGCAGCGTTCCGTCTGTTTTCGAAAAATGGTATGCCCGGCTGTCCCCCACATTGGCCACGATGGCTTCGCCCTCCTGCCCGCAGGCGAGCACCAGGGTGGTGCCCATGCCCCTGCAGCCGGGAACCGAGCGGGAACGCTCGTACACCGCGCGGTTCGCCTGTTCCACGGCGGCGTTCAGTGCGGCGATGGAGCATTCGGTGCCCGTAAGCGCGTCCTTTGCCGTAGCGCAAGCGATGGCGGAGGCAACCTCTCCCGAGGAATGCCCCCCCATGCCGTCCGCCACAAGCAAAAGCCAGGGCGAGCCGGCAACAGCGGTACAGCAGTCCTCGTTCAGGCTGCGCACCAAGCCGATGTGCGATCTGTTTGCCAGTTTGAGCATCTGTTCCTCTCCTTTGGGGGGACGTCTATTCCGCCCCGTTGGCGGGATTGGGCTTTTCTGCAAGGTATCTTCTGCGAAGCTGGCCGCAGGCGCCTTCAATGTCCGCCCCCATTTCTCTGCGGATGGTGGCGGAAACGCCAAGCTCGTTCAGCAGTTCCATGAAGCGCTTCGCGTCCTCCCGGGCAGTGCCGTGCATGCCCCGTTCTTTGACTTCGTTCAAAGGAATCAGGTTCACATGGCACTGGAAGCCCTTCAACAGCGCGGCGAGCCTTTGGGCGTATTCCGGCGTGTCGTTGGTGCCGCGAATCAGCGCGTACTCAAAAATCACCCGCCTGCCGGTGACCTCGACGAAATACTTCGCCGCGTCCACCACTTCGGCAACGGAGTACCGGTTGGCGATGGGCATGAGCTTTTTACGCTGCTCGTCCTCCGGCGAGTGCAGCGAAACCGACAGCGTGACGGACACGCCGGACTCCGCCAGTTCCCGCATTTTCGGAACCAGCCCGCAGGTGGAAAGAGAGATGTTGCGGTAGCTGATGTTCAGACCGTCCTTGTCGTTCACAAGGCGCAAAAAGGCGAGCACATTGTCGTAATTGTCCAAAGGCTCACCGCTGCCCATCAGCACGATGTTGGTAATCGCCCTGCCGTCCTTTTGCCCTTCGAGTTCCATCTGCTCGCGATTGACGGTGACGACGGCGGAGAGCATTTCGCCGGGCCGTAAGTTTCGCACAAGGCCGTTCAACGTGGACGCGCAGAAGGTGCAGCCCATGCGGCAGCCCACCTGGGTGGACACGCAGATGGTCTTGCCGTGCTTGTGATGCATCAGAACCCCTTCGACGATGTTCCCGTCATCCAGCAAGAACAGGTACTTCGCCGTGCCGTCGTGGGCGGAAACCAGCTTTTCAAGTATTTTCACGCCGCCCATGGGGCGCGCTTTGGCGAGCTTTTCCCGCAAAGCCGCGCTGAGGTTGGACATTTCGGAAAAGTCCCGCCCCTTTTGCAGCCAGGAAAAGAATTGCGAAGCGCGAAACGCCGGCTCGCCAAGTGCCTTCATGGCATCCTTCAAAGCGGGAAGGTCCATGTCCATCCAGTTCATTTCGGAAAAGGTCATTTTCTGTGCATCCTCGCAAGATAAAATCCGTTCACGCCGTCCACGGGGGGCAAAAGCTGTACCCGTCCGCCTAAAAGGCGCGATTGGTCAAAGTCAACAGGGAAGAAGGGGGTCAGATCCCCCGGGTAAAAGTCCGGATGGGCGGCGAGGAAGGCGTCAGTCACGTCCTCATTTTCCGGCTTGGAGATGGTGCAGGTGGAATAAACCAGCACCCCGCCGGGTTTGACGTACTTCGAGCAGGCGGAAAGGATGGCAAGCTGGAGGTTCGAAAGGGCGGTAACGTCCTCTTTTGCTTTTTTCAGCTTCAAATCCGGTTTTCCCGCAACGCCAAGGCCGGAACAGGGCGCGTCGATAAGCACCACGTCGAACTGTTTTTCGTAAGCAGCATCGTAAACGGAAGCGTCCTTCACCTCTGCGGTCACGTTTGCCGCACCCAGACGCTCGCAGGTGGCTTTGATGAGTTCCACCCGGTGGGGATGCACGTCCCACGCGGTGATGTTTGCGCCGTTTTTCGCGATGGCCGCCAAAGCCGCCGTTTTTCCGCCGGGGGCGGCGCAGGCATCCAGCACCTTCTGGCCGGGCTTTGGGTTCGCCGCTTTGCAGACCAGGGCGGAAGCCTCGCTCTGAAGGGCAATCAGCCCTTTTTGGAACAGTTCGCCGCCGGTCAAATCCCCTTCGGCAGAATCAAACCGGAGCACTTCCGGCACGAACCTGCCCGAAGCGGTGGAAAAGCCCAGCGCCTGCTGGACGGACTCCACGTCCGCCTTCAGTGTGTTGACGCGGATGGAACCCTTCTCTCCGGAGGAGGAGAGGAGTTCTTCCGCCAGTTCCGGACCGAAGCGCTCGACGAACGTCTTTACAATCCATTCGGGCGTACTCGTGCGGATGGAAAGGGAGGCGGCGTCTTTTCCCGAAGGGGGCGTAAGGGTGCCCTTTTCCCGCAATGCGGCGCGCAGCACGCCGTTGACAAAACCAGCCAGAGCGGGCTTGCCCATGGCCTTCATCAGCCGTACGGACTCGTTGACGGCGGCGGATTCCGGCACGCCCATCAGCAGAGCCTGGCATAGACCCAAACGAAGCACGATGCGCGCCGCGGGCTTCACGGAGCCTTTGGTGAACTTCGCAATCACCCAGTCGAGGTAAATCTGGTGCTCCAGCGCGGTGTAAACAAGGGCGGAGCAGAAGCTCCGGTGTTCGGCAGGGACGTTTGGAAGCTCGTCCTTCAGCGCCAGATTCGCGTATGCCCCGCGCTCGACGGATAGAAGCGCGTCCGCCGCGGCTCGTCTTGCGTCCTTCAAGCGAACAGCCCTCCCACGGGGAGGGATTTGCCCCGAAGATACGCCGCGGCATCCATGCGCTTGCCGCCGGGGGCCTGGATTTCGCCGATTTTCACGGCGCCTTCCCCCGCGGCAATCACAAGGCCGTTTTTCCCGTCCGCCACCAGGATTTCGCCGGGCCTGCCGAGACCTTCCACAATGCGGGACTGCCAGAGTTTGAGCGGCATACCGTCGATAAACGCGTAAGCGCCCGGCCAGGGGTCCACACCGCGGATCAGGTCGTGGACTTTCTGGGCAGGCAGGGAAAAGTCCACATGCCCGTCCTCTTTTTTCAGCATCCGGCATTTCGTGGCCTGGGACTCGTCCTGCTTGGTGCGAATCAGGGTGCCGTTTTGCAGGGCGACAAGGGTATCCTTCAACACTTGTGCGCCTAAGACGGCGACGCGGTCAAAAAGCTCGCCCGCCGTCTCGTTGGGCAGTATTTCGATTTCCTGTTTCAGCAGCATGTCTCCGGTGTCCAGGCCAACGTCTGTAAACATGGTGGTAACGCCGGTGACGCGCTCGCCGTTGATGACCGCCCACTGAACGGGCGCCGCGCCCCGGTACTTGGGCAGAAGCGACCCGTGGACGTTGATGCACCCCAAAGGCGGCACGGCAAGGTTCTCTGCCGAAAGAATCTGCCCGAACGCTGCGGTAATCATCAAATCCGGCGCGGCTTCTTCCAGCATGGCCTGCCCTTCGGGAAGGCGGATTTTTTCCGGCTGATAGACCGGAATGCCGTGCTCCACGGCAAATGCCTTTACGGGAGGGAACACGGGCTTGCCGCTCCTGCCCACGGGCCTGTCCGGCTGACAGAACACGGCGCACACGTCATACCCCTCGTCCACAAGCATCTTCAAAGAGGGCAGGGCGAAATCAGGGGTGCCGAGAAATGCGATGCGCAAAGGTTAATCCTCCTTGGGGTTGACGATACGGACCTTCCGGGTGTTCCTTCTGCCGCGAAGGTTCTCCTTCACGATGAGCGATTCGGGTTCACCGTCGTCCTCGCTGTCGCCCAGAAGCTCCATGGCTTCTCTGCCGCGGCGCTCCGCTTCGGCAATCTGCTCCGGCGTGGGGTCGATGGCGCGGTCGGTGAACACGATGCCATCCAGATGGTCGATTTCGTGGCACAGCGCGACGGCAAAATACCCGTCCGCCTCGATGCGAACCTTTTCGCCGTTCCGGTCCAGCGCTTCCACCACCACCCGTTCGGGTCGCAGCACATAACCCTGCTTTTCCGGAATGCTCAAACACGCCTCCATGCCGCAGGCGCTGCCCGACTGCTCCACGATGACGGGGTTGACCAGCTGGTAAAGCCCGGTGCCGGCGTCCACCACCACCACCCGGCGCAATATGCCCACCTGGGGCGCGGCAAGACCCACACCGTTGGCGTGGTACATGGTTTCGGTCATATCGTCAATCAGCGTTCTGATTCTGTCGTTAATCTCGGTGACCTCGCGGCACTTCTTGTGCAGCGCGGGATCTTCATCGGTCAATATTTTTCTTAAAGCCATATGTTCCTCCGAAAAATTTGCTTCCTTTCAGTATAGCGCAATAACAGGTCCTTCACAACATGTTCTGGGGGTTGGTTTCCATGGTAAACTGACAGCCCTTCGCCTCATAATCCCGGCAAAACACGCCAAGCAGCGAAACGGCGCGCTCCGCCGCCGGATTGCGAAGAAGCTTGAAAAGAACCTGAAAGCGGTACTCGTCCTTGATGAAGCCGATGGGCGCGGGCATGGCACGAAGATACACAAGTGCTTCCTCGCCGTCAGAATGCCGGGCAAGCTCCCGCTGGATGAGGCTTTTCGCGCTTTCGGCAAAGGCTTCGCAGGCGGACTTCACCACCGCGTAGTCAGGACCAGTAAACAGCACGCGCACAAAGTCCGCAAAGGGCGGGTACTGGCATTTTTGGCGTTTTTCAATTTCGTAGTTGTAAAACCCCTCGTAGTCGTGCCGGGCGGCGAAGCGGATGCTGGGGTGCTCCGGCGAATAGGTCTGCACAATGGCGGTGCCGTCGAAAGCGTCTCTACCGGCGCGGCCCGCCACCTGGGTGATGAGCGAAAACGCCCGTTCCGCGCTTCGATAGTCG
>JBMNTW010000123.1:0-5460 GCA_050945935.1 Christensenellales bacterium | reverse complement strand
ACGCGGCGTTGCTGGGTCAGGGTTGCCCCCATTGCCCAATATTCCCCACTGCTGCCTCCCGTAGGAGTCTGGGCCGTGTCTCAGTCCCAGTGTGGCCGATCAGCCTCTCAGCTCGGCTACTGATCGTTGCCTTGGTGAGCCGTTACCTCACCAACTAGCTAATCAGACGCGAGGCCATCTCAAACCGATAAATCTTTGACCCCTCGGCCATGCGGCCATGTGGTCTTATGCGGTATTAGCAACGATTTCTCGTTGTTATCCCCCAGTTCGAGGCAGGTTCCTCACGCGTTACTCACCCGTCCGCCACTAGAATGTGCTTCCACCCGAAGGTTTCCACACATCCCCGTTCGACTTGCATGTGTTAGGCACGCCGCCAGCGTTCGTCCTGAGCCAGGATCAAACTCTTAAGTTCATATCCTGCATGGAGCCTTAAGGCTCCATCGCTCTTTTACTTTGGTGGAGCTTTCGCTCCGACTCAAGGAATTGTCTGGCTTTTTGATCTCAGGTTTCTCAACCTTCAATCGTTCGTTTCGTCCTCTATACAGTTTTCAAGGTCCGTTTCCCTTGCCCTTTCGGGCTTTCGTGCCGTGCTCTCTCGCAAGGCACATGAACCATTATAGCCACGCACCCCCTTTTAGACAATGGTCTTTTTCTGTCTTTTTTCGTGTTATTTTAGCTTATTTCAACGTCTAGTTGATATTGCTTGCTCTTTTTCGTGATAGCTCTTTATTTCTCTCTTTTTCTTTTCTATTTCGTTTGTCCTACAAAAAAACCGCCGCAAATTCCGGATATCTCGAAGGATGATCCGAAACCGCGGCGGATGGTTCGTATATGTGCGAATGAACTGGTGTAAATCGTTTGGTTCGACTGTGTTCAACCAAAAACTGGCGTGTATATCAGCCGAGTCTGGGCTTCATGGTGGGGAAGAGCAGCACGTCCCTGATGGAATAGGAGTCGGTAAGCAGCATGACCAGCCTGTCGATGCCGATGCCCATGCCGCCCGTGGGGGGCAGGCCGTATTCCAGCGCTGTGCAGAAGTCCTCGTCAAAGAACATGGCTTCATCGTCTCCGCCGGCGCGCAGTTCGGCCTGGGCTTTGAAGCGGGCGCGCTGGTCCACGGGGTCGTTCAGCTCGGAGAAGGCGTTGCAGTACTCGCAGCCGCCGATAAACGCCTCAAACCGCTCGGTGAAGCGGGGGTCGGACGCCTTCTTCTTGGCAAGGGGCGAGATTTCCACCGGGTGTTCGGTGATGAAAACCGGACCTTTGAGGGTATGCTCGACGAACTCGTCGAACGCAATGCTCAAAAGCTTGCCCATCGTATGCTTTTCCACCTCGGCGATGCCCAGCGACTTTGCAAGAGCCCTGGCTTCCTCATCCGTCTTGCAGGCGGCAAAATCCGCGCCGGTGACGTTCTTCACGGCGTCATTCATGGTGATGCGCTGGTACGGGGGGGTGAGGTCGTACTTTACGCCCTGATAGGAAATCACGGTGCCGCCGGTGACGATACGGGCGCAGGAGGAGACGATCTCCTCGAAAATGTCCATCATATCGTTGTAATCGGCGTAGGCTTCGTACAGTTCAACGGTGGTGAACTCGGGGTTGTGCTTAACGTCCATCCCCTCGTTGCGGAAGATGCGGCCGATTTCATAGACGCGCTCCAGACCGCCCACCACGCAGCGCTTGAGGTAAAGCTCGGTGGCGATGCGCAGGTACATATCAATATCCAGCGTGTTGTGATGGGTAATGAAGGGGCGCGCGTTCGCACCGCCGGGGATGGTGTTCAATACCGGCGTTTCCACTTCAAAATAGCCGCGGTTGTCCAGAACGTTGCGGATCTGGCGGATGATGGCGCTGCGCTTTTTAAAGGTATCCCGCACCTCGGTGTTGACGATCATGTCCACCTCGCGCTGGCGGTAGCGCAAATCGGGATCCTTCAGGCCGTGGAATTTCTCCGGCAGCGGAAGAAGAGACTTGGAAAGCAGGGCGAGTTCCGTCACTTCCACAGAAATCTCGCCGGTTTTGGTTTTGAACACCGTGCCGGCGGCGCCGATAATGTCGCCGATGTCCATCGCCTTGAAGCCCTGATACGTTTCGGTGCCCAGGACGTCCCTCTTCAAATACAGCTGCAGCCTGCCTTCGCCGTCCAGAATATGGGCAAAGCCCGCCTTGCCCATGATGCGCTTGCTGACGATTCTTCCGGCAACGCGAACGGTCTGGCCCTCCAGCGCTTCGTACTCGTTGAGCACCTCTGCCGAGGACTTGGTCTTTTCAAATTTCGTCACCAAAAACGGGTCGTTGCCCGACTCGCGCAATGCGGCAAGCTTCTCGCGGCGAATACGAACGATCTCGTTGTATTCCTCGCCTGAACGTTCGGCGGTCTGCTCCGGCACAATGGTGTTCTGCTCGTCCATGGGGCGTTCCTCCTGTGTATAATGCTGAAAACCTTTCGGGTTTTTAATCGTATATGCAAAACCCGCCAAGCCTGGCGCTGGCGGGCGCTTGCTGCTTCTTGCTCAGTCTAACGGTTCCTCGCTGAGAACATGACCTGTGGGGGTATCGGGTGTGCGCTCGATGGACAAGATTTGATAATGAAGAAATCCGGAAGGAGCGGCTACCTCGACGGAATCACCGACCCTGTGGCCGAGCAGCGCGTGGCCCACGGGGGAATCGTTCGACAGTTTCGGGGGAACTTCGTATTTGATGACCTCCCCTTCCTGGTAACCGAGGTTTTTGTTCCTCTCGCTTCCATCGCAGCGGATTTCGAGGACTTTTCCGAAGGGGTCGGACTCGGTGGTGGACACAATGTCGTACTTCGCGGTGTAATCGCGTTCCACCAGGTAAACCTGGATCCTCGTTCCCACGCCGACACTGGAAAGGTCGATCGCGCTTTCGTCCAGCACTTCCACATGGGCGAGAAGGTCTTCCAGGCGGGAGATCTCCGCTTCCAGAGCGGATTGCTCGTCCATCGCGGCGTCGTACTCGGCATTTTCGCTGATATCGCCGAAGGCGCGCGCCTCTTTGATATGCTGGGCTACTTCAAGCCTGCCGGTATTCTTCAAGTACTCCAGCTTTGCCTGCAACTCGTTGAACGCGGAGCGGGAAAGCTGCATGTATTCTTTCTTTTCCATCGTAACCTCCAAACGCCCGTCAACCCTTGGGTTTTGGGCATTCCTCATTATAATGAAACGCGGGAATGCTGTCAAGCAAAGGGGACGGCGTGATTTTACAAACCAAAGGGGATGTGATACAATCATCTACAAAACAGCGGAAAGGACACCCCGTGTGAACAAGGGAGCCATTTATGGCGGCAGAGTCGCCATTTACCTACTGCGGGTTCTTGTTGCCCTCGCCCTTTGCGCGGGCGTGTTTTACTTCGCCTTCAATACTGCACAGAATCTGGGTTCAATATACGTCATTGCCACAGAAGGCGCCGAACTTCGGGTGGACGTGATACTTGGCGCGGGGGACAAGGGCGAGCTGACCGGGTATTTTACGGAAGACTGGCTGGCTTTCGACCCCCTTTTGAATCAGTCGCCCTACGCGAACTTTCGGGTTACTTCCTATAATTATAGCTTCAAGCTGGAGAGCATGACCGCCTGGGGCTGGTCGAACACGGGAACGGTGGTGGCCACCGAGCGGGTGACCGGATTGGTGGGCACTGCGACGGACGGCTCGGTGGACATGGAGGGCAAACCCCTTCCCGCCCCTTCGTGGACGGACCGGCGCTATCAAATTACGCTGACGAAGAACGCCCGGGGCAGGTGGTACATCTCCGCCATGGAGGTGCTGGAGGAAATCCCCAAACCCACGCCCACGCCCGCGCCGTCGCCTTCCGCCTCCCCCGATCCGGAAACCGATGTTCCCGCCAACGTTCCGGCCCTGACTCCGAACCCAGTTCCCGCACCGCCGGAGGGTTAACTTTGAACCGTTCTAACAGGATATTTGAACTGCTGGCCGAAAACGACGTCTTTCTGGCGCCCATGGCCGGCGTGACCGACCGCAGCTTCCGCATCCTTTGCAAGGAGATGGGCTGCGGTCTGACCTATACCGAGATGGTCAGCGCCAAGGGGCTGCACTATGGCGGCTCTGAAAAACGCACCGAGTCGCTGCTTTCCATTGACCCTTTGGAAGCCCCCGCCGCCGTTCAACTTTTCGGCAGCGATCCTGCGATTCTTTCGGAACAGGCCGCCGCGTTGGAAAAAAGGCTCAACGGGGCGCTGGCGCTGATTGACATCAACATGGGCTGCCCGGCGAAAAAAATCGTTTCTAACGGCGAGGGAAGCGCCCTGATGCGGGATATGGATAAGGCTTACGCCGTCATTTCCGCCGTTGCCCGCTCCGTGGAACTTCCCGTGACCGTGAAGTTCCGCAAAGGTTGGGACGACACTTCGGTTAACGCTGTGGAGTTCGCGCTGATGGCGCAGCAGGCCGGGGCGGACGCCGTGACCGTTCACGGCAGAACCAGAGAGCAGCAGTACGCCGGCAAGGCGGACTGGGACATCATTCGTCAGGTGAAACAGGCTGTATCCATACCCGTCATCGGCAACGGGGACGTTTTTTCCGCCGCCGATTACTTTAATATGAAGCAGCAGACGGGATGTGACGGCGTGATGGTCGCCCGGGGCGCCATGGGCAACCCCTGGGTCTTTGCCGAGATTCGCGCGGCAAAGCAGGGTGTGCCCTTCGTTCCCCCCTCTTCGAAGGATCGCGTGGACATGGCGCTGCGCCACGCCAAAAGCCTTGTGGGCCAAAAGGGCGAGCGCGCCATTGTGGAAATGCGAAAACACGCCGCTTGGTACATCAAGGGCATTCCGGGCGCCGCGGCGGTTAGAAACGGCATCAACGAGTGCAACACCTATGAGGAGATGGAAGTTTTACTTCTCGGGCTGGTGCGATAACAGTGTAAAAACAGAAAACTGCGGGAAAGTCTTCCCGCAGTTTTTTCGTCAATCAAGGGTAATGGCCTCTTCGCCGTCCACATCCACCGCATCGGCGTTATCCGAAGCGACGTCCTCCTCTTCAACCTCTTCCGCTTCCGGCGGGGTATCGCCGTCCGTTTCGGTGGCGCCGAGCTGCTCCAGAACAGAGGGGTCCGCTTCCGCCACCCATCGCCTGCCCCACAGGAACCGCTTCATGTACGTTCCCTCCAGGTGGCTGATGGTGACGCTCATGGCACTGCCCGAGGAGCAGTGGATGAACCTGCCGTCGCCGAGGTAGATGCCAACGTGACCGATGGAGGACAGCCTGGTGTTTGTGAAGATCAAAAGGTCGCCGCGCTTCAGGTTTTTATACGAAACCTTGGGCCACTTGTCGTTGTTGCCCTGGGCCTTGGAGCTGGTGGAGGCGTTCACCCCCACGTGCTTGAGCACATAGGCGGTAAAACCGGAACAGTCAAAGCTCTTGGGGCCTTTGCCGCCGGACTTATAGGGCGTGCCCAGATAGCTCGCCGCATAGCGGATG
>JBMNTW010000122.1:0-5490 GCA_050945935.1 Christensenellales bacterium | reverse complement strand
ATCGGCGCCATCACCCATGTGTTTGTCAACGACCCGACGAAGGGCTACGCCATGTACATCGAATGGATGCTCCAGAACACCGAAAACGCCGCAGCTGCCGCATGAGTTAAAATATAATTAATATTTGAATATTTTTTGAAGTTAAATAGACAAATGCAAAGAATTATCTTATAATTGGCGTAATTTGGAACCTTATTTTCTCGATTGATGTTATTTTGAACAGTGGAGACAAAAATGAGTAGCAAAATCAAGGTGTTGCTGTCGGAAAGCTGCGATTTCAAGAGTTCCAGTGCGTTGGTGGAAGCTTTCAGGAAGATCGAGAATGTTGAGGTTTTGGGGAATCTTCACGATGGGCACACCATTGTGAAGCGGCTCGAACGCGGGGATGTGGACCTTTTGATTCTCGAACTCGTCCTGCCGAACATGGATGGTTTGGAGGTCCTTCGCGCCATCCAGGAAATGCGGTTCCGCAAGCGGCCGGTGGTCATTGTCTGCTCGGCGATCAGCGTGGAGCGCATCATCGAAGAGGCGATTGCCCTGGGCGCCTCCTATTATCTCCCAAGGCACGCGTCCGCCGCCTGGTGCGCGCGCCGCGCCGTGGAACTGTACGACATTGTGGCGTCCAGCGAAATCGTGGTGGCGGGAAGAAGGGTGGACGCGAACCTCGTCCGCATGCGCATCACAGAGCTTTTGCGGCACATGGGCGTTCCCCCCCATCTGAAGGGGTACGGGTACATCAAATCCGCGCTGTTTTCCACCGTGCGGGACCCGAATCTGCTCAATGCCACCACCACAGAGCTTTACCCCCTGATCGCAAAGCAAAACGGCACCGTGCCCGGCCTTGTGGAGCGCATGATGCGCCACACCATCGAAACCACCTGGAACCGCGGGGATATTGACTGTTTGATCGACCTTTTCGGCTACTCGGTGAGCAACGAGCGCAGCCGGCCCACCAACACGGAGTTTCTGGCGAGACTGACGGACGATTTGCTGATGCAGCTCTGATTGCTAAACCCTGTTTTAGCTGTGTAAACCGTCCCCGACCGCCTGCCGGCGCATACGGAAAGGCCGCGCCCCATATGATGTACTATGTACAAACAGGGGGTGCGGCATTTGAGTACAACATCGCGCAGCATTGCCGTTCGAAAAAGGCGGACGAAGTACTCCGCCGTTGCCGATCACTTAAACATCAACGGCAGGGCGTATATTTCCGGCATGCTTCCGGTGCTGGTGGGGTTCGTGTCCGGATGGACGGCGGTACTCGTCGCCGGCGGCATTGCCTATTACGGCGCGGCAAGGCTTGCCATGGACTCGCTGGCAAGAGGCGGCGCGGATGTGCTTTCCGGCCTTTTGCGGGGGCTGTGGTTCAACGGTTCCGCGTATCTGTTCGTCGTGGCTGGCGGGCTTTTTTGGCCCATCGCGCCCTTTGCGGGGCTTTTTTTGGCCCTTTGGGCATTCCCGGCGGGCTGCGCGGTGCCGCTTTTATTCTCTTTTGGTGCAAAGGGCGGTATCTGTGCGGTGCTGTGTGTAATCCTTCCGCTGCTGTGCGCCCTGCCGGTTTTCCTTCGCGCCTGGGCACGGATGCTAAAAGGCGCAAAAGCGTCGCTGCACGGCGAGCGCGTGCCGGGGTATGCAAAAGCGTCGGTTCTCGGCGTGCTGTGGCTGCTCCCTGTCTGCGCGGCGCAGTGCATACTCTTTCCGCTGCTTTTTCGAGGCATCTTCGCATTATTTTTCAAGTGACGGAAAGCGGCGAAAATGGTATTCTATGAGTAGAAACACCCCCTGCCGGGTTTTCGAATGATAACTTGGAGGATTGTAATGACAAGGAAAAAAGTGCTTTTGATCGTGCTGGACAGCGCGGGCGTGGGCGAAATGCCGGACGCCGCCGCCTTTGGCGACGCGGGCGCGGACACGATCGGCCATATCATCAAGGCGCGCGGGCTGAACACCCCGAATATGGACGCCCTGGGCCTGCGCCGCATCCAGGGAACCAGCTTCTATACAGGCGAAGGCGGCAACATGGGAAGTTTTGGCAAGGCCGCCGAAAAAACCCACGCCAAGGACACCACCTGCGGCCATTTTGAGCTTGCCGGCTTCATCATGGACAAGCCCTTCAAAACCTATCCCAACGGCTTCCCCAAAAGGGTGATGGACGAGTTCGAGCGCCTCATCGGCAGGGGAACGCTGGGCAACTGCACCGCATCCGGCACCCAGATCATCAACGATTTGGGGGACGAGCACGTCAGAACCGGAAAGCCCATCATCTACACCTCGGCGGACAGCGTGTTCCAGATCGCGGCGCACGAGGAAGTCATTCCCCTTGAGGAACTGTACCGCATGTGCCAGATCGCCCGCGAACTTCTGATGGGCGAGGATCTGGTGGGCAGGATCATCGCCCGCCCCTTTATCGGCACAAGCGGCAACTACAAGCGCACCGAACACCGCAGGGACTTTGCCCTGCCGCCTGAGAAGGACACCGTCCTCAACGCCCTTGAAAAGGCGGGGTACGACGTTGTGGGCGTCGGCAAAATTGAAGACATTTTCTGCAAGAGCGGCATCACCGAGGTGGATCACACCACCAACAACACCACCGGCACCGAAGCCGCCATCCGCTACGCCAAGAGCGACAAGAACGGTCTTGTGTTCGTCAACCTTGTGGACTTTGACATGATGTACGGCCACAGGAACGACGTGGAGGGCTACGGCGCTGCGCTGGAGGCGTTTGACAGGAAGCTTCCCGAAATCATCGAAGGATTGAACGACGAGGACCTGCTCATCATCACCGCCGACCACGGCTGCGACCCGAGCTACCCCGGCACCGACCACACCAGGGAGTACATTCCGCTGCTGGTTTACGGCAAGAAAATCAAAACCGGCGTGGACATCGGCATTCGCAGCACCTATGCGGATGTTGCCGCCACCCTGGCGGACTTCTTCGATCTCGACCCCTGGCCGGTGGGAACATCCTTCCTGCCGGAAATCAAAGCGTAAGGCGGTGCAAGGATGGATATTCAGAGCAGAATCGAAGGTGCCGTAAAGCACATCAAGAGCGTGTGCGACTTTGAGCCGGAAATCGGCCTCGTTCTGGGCAGCGGCCTGGGAGACTACGCCGAGACGCTGGAAAATCCCGTCATCATCAACTATGCGGACATTCCAGGTTTCCCCACTTCGAGCGTGGCGGGGCACAAATCCCGCTTCGTGCTGGGCGAACGCTTTGGCAAAAAGATCATCGCCATGCAGGGCAGGTTCCACTTCTACGAGGGCTATTCTCAGCAGGAGCTGACCATTCCCGTCCGCACCATGCACAAGCTCGGCGTGAAGAAGCTTCTCATCACCAACGCCGCGGGCGGTGTGAACACCGCCTGGTCCGCAGGCGCGCTGATGGCGATTTCCGACCACATCAACTACTCCGGTTCCAACCCCCTCATCGGCGCGAATCTGGACGAGTTCGGCCCCCGTTTTCCGGACATGTCGGACATTTACAATACAGAGCTTCGCGAAAAGCTGGTGCAGGAAGCGAAAAAGGCGGGCATTCAGGTCGAGCAGGGCGTGTACATGATGTTCACCGGCCCGAGCTACGAAACCCCTGCCGAAATCCGCATGGCGCGCGTACTGGGGGCGGACGCTGTGGGCATGTCCACAGTGCCCGAGGCGATTGCAGCCAATCACTGCGGCATGAAGGTGCTGGGAATCTCCTGCATCACCAACATGGCGGCGGGCGTGCTGAAAGCCGCGCTGCACCATGCCGAAGTGATGGAAACCGCGAACCGCGTCAAGTCGCAGTTCACCGAAGTGCTGAACATCGCGATTCAAAAAGTGTTCTGAGCAAGTTAAGCAAATCCTGTAAAGGGCGGAGAAATCCGCCCTTTTTGTCATTATGCACCTCGAATATGCAAAATGAGCCGTGAAAAAATAAGTCCATCAAGACATTGGAGGAATGAACGTGGGAAAATTGAAGCGGTGGGCGGCAGCCGCGCTGGCCGCAACCATACTGTTCGGTGCCCAGTGGGCTTTTCCCGATCCCGTGCGGGCGGAAACGTTACCCTTTGAGGTAAATGCGAAGGCGGCAGTCCTAATGGATGCCGCCTCCGGTCAGGTCATATACGAGAAAAACGCGGACGAGCTGTACGACGTGGCGGGCATGGTCAAGCTGATGAGCGCGCTGATTCTGTCCGAGGCCATTGAGTCCGGCACCCTTTCCCTGACAGACACCGCCAACGTCAGCAGCAGCGCCGCCGGGCTGGGCGGCATGAGCGCTTTTTTGGCTGCTGCCCAGAGCTATTCCGTGGAAACGCTGTTCAAATGCATGCTCATGATTTCCGCGAACGACGCCACCGTCGCGCTGGCGGAAAAACTGGTGGGCTCCTCGGAGGCTTTTGTTGCCAGGATGAACGAACGCGCCAAACAGATGGGGCTTTCCTCCGTGTTTACCAGCCCCACCGGACACAGGGCGACGGGGCAGGGCATGAGCGCCAGGGACGCGGCGAAAATCGCCAGGGAGCTGAGCAAACATTCCACCGCGCTGATGTATTCCGCGATTTACATGGATGAACTTATCCACGCTGACGGTAGGCGCACGGAACTCGTCAACCCCAACAGGCTGGTGCGCTTCTATTCCGGCTGCGACGGCCTTGCCACCGGTTCCAACAGTTCCGGCTATTCCGGCACCTTCACCGCCGAGCGCAACGGCACGCGTTACATTGCCGTCGTCATCGGCGCCAGCAATTCGGAAAACCGCTCCGCCATCGCCCAGAAGCTCCTCGACCACGCGTTCGCCAACTATGAGTCCGTGGTGGTCATCGAAAAGGGCAAGGGCGTGGCGAAGGACGTGCCCATCGACGGCGGCCGCAAAAAGACCGTCCACGGCGTTGCCGGGGAAACCCTTTCCCTGCTTTTGAAAAAGGGTGAAGCCGCCGGCATTTCCAAGGAAGTGGAAGTTACCGAAGAGCTGACCGCCCCCGTGGAAGCGGGGCAGAAAATGGGCGAGCTCATCGTCAAGCTCAACGGGGTTGAACTTGCCCGCGTTCCGGTGGTTGCCTGCGAAACAGTGGAAAAGGCGACGATTGCGAGTGCCTTGCGCCTCATCTGGCTGAGCTGGCTGCACTTATAGAATAAAAATACAGAAACACGAAGATTCATGCGGGCTGCATTGACAGCCCGCTTGGTGCGTGTTACTATTTTTGGGAAATAATTACGAAGTTTCGGAGAAATATGCATGAAGCCTTGGGAAAGAATCAGCGTTTCAGACGCGGGGAATATGGTGTTTGGCGGGTGCGACTGCGTGGAACTCGCCAAAGAGTACGGAACGCCGCTCTACGTGCTGGACGAGCGTGCCGTCCGGGAAGTGTGCCGTGGGTTTGACGCTGCGCTTCGCAAATCGGGCGCGAAGGGCAGGGTGTATTACGCCAGCAAAGCCCTTTGCACCACCGCCCTTTACCGCATCGTCGAGCAGGAGGGGCTGGGCATCGACGTGGTTTCCGGCGGCGAGCT
>JBMNTW010000121.1:0-5581 GCA_050945935.1 Christensenellales bacterium | reverse complement strand
CGATGTAGTTATTGTCTGCGTGGATTCTAAAATCCTTGCCCTTCTCCTTCCCTTCGATGCAGACCAGCCAGCCCACCACAGGGTCCATTCCCAGTTCCTGCTCGATGATTGCCACCGTGTGTCCGCCGCCGGCGGGCTGTTTGGGGAAGGGCTGCTGTGCAATCGGGGGTGCCTGAACGGGCTCCCTCGGGGGCATGGCGCCAACCGGCGGCTGGGCAACGCCGACGGTCTTCGCGCCGCCGGCAGGACCGGCGGAAGGTGCCGCATTCCTGCAGTAGGGGCAGGATGGTGTCTTTGTCTGGTCAAAGAAGTGGCCGTTTGGACATTGCTTCATTTTCATAGCATTCTTCTCCACTGTTTTTGATTCATACATTCAGTTAAAAAGGAAAGTTCTCGCCCTGCTGGGTCGACCAGTTGTAAGCCATCAGCTTATCGCCCGCATCCGTGCGGTAGAACACCATGACGTACTCATCCCAGGGATGAACCACACAGACTAAGCCGTCCTGCGCCATTCTGATCGGATCGCCGCCGTCCATGGGAATCCGGTACAGGTAGTAATCCTCTGTGTTGGTGTAATAGATATCCTCCCCGTCCCAGTTCAGCCTGGTTGCCTTGACTCCCTGTACCAGCGTGCCGGTGCCGCCGTCATCCTTGTCAATCCTGTAAATATAGCCGTCCGAAACACGCGTGTAGTAAAGGTACCTTCCGCAAAGGATCAGATCTTCAACATCCTCGTTGGAAAGCTTCACGTACTGCAGGGTATCGGGGTCGATCAGGAAGATGCCGGTGCCGTCGATATCCGTGGCGTATATGCCGTCACCCGTCGCGATGTACTGCGAGCATTTATCCGCGATGCGGGTCTCGTTGCTGCCGTTGAGATACATCCGGTTCAATGAGCCGTCGTTATAGTCCGTGAAGTACACATAGTCCCCGAACACGCAGGGGTTCGTCGCGTATTCCCGGAGCAGTTCCAAAGAGCCGCCCGGTGTTGTGGGGCAACGGTAAATCGACCGGTGACCTGACCCTGAGCCTGAGAAGTATATCGTAAAGTACAGGTAGTCGCCCTGGGCGTTCATGTGAAGCGCGTAGGTGGGTTCTTCCAATATCGGCTCATAATCGCCTGTGATGAGGCTCATCCGATAGAGATATCCTGTATCGGTATACTCGCTGAAGTACAAATAATCCCCCTGAACGGCTGTGCAGCTGGAGTTTTCGATGTTCGCACCCGTGTTGCCGCGGAAGTTGAGCTCGTCGAAATTGTAGTGCGGGTTGCGCATCGCGAACCATTGGTCGTAGGTCAGGCCGTTGTTGCACAGATACATATAGGTTACACCGGGGTCATACTCTTCAACATGAACCCCTGCGGGATTGATGATCTCCACAAATTCATCCTGAAAGTTATAGTCGAAGACAACATAACCTCCGCCCTTTTGCTGGACGTAAAACAGGTTGTTGTCCGCCCCGGTGTCCCCGACAATTAAGTCGTTGTTCAACAGGAGCATGCCGTAATACTGCACCAGCACGTCCGTATTGACCATATCGAACTTCAAGGAATAGGAGCCGTCGCTTCTTTCGCCGCCGTCGATCATTATCAATCCGCTGAAGCTTTCGAAATTCGGAATCCGGATTTCTCCGTTCCCGATGGACAGCCCGGTTGTGCCGGGACTGGAGGGGGCGTCGGGCACGGGGGTTACGGCGGGGTTTGGGAACTGGGGCTGGAACCCGCCGTCGGTGGAAGACGGCGTGGGCGTAGGGCTTTCCTGAACGGTCTGGCTGGGTTCGGGTGTGTTCGCGGACACCTCCTGATTCGGATTGGGCTTTAACAGCAGCACCAGCGCGACGATCGCGCCCACCACCAGAACGCCCAGTCCCGCAAAAAGGCCCACGGGCGGTTTTTTGCCGGTATTGGGGGCTTTTGCCTGGCGCGCGGGCTTGCCCTGCTGCACCGGCACGGTTTTGCTGTGCATTGGAACCGCATTGGGCATCACGGCGGCATTCACTGCGGATGCGGGTGAAGCGTCCACATAAAGTGCGTTGTACAACGCTTCCAGACTTCTGAACCGGTCCTCGGGTTTAACGGCAAGACCCATCATCAGCGCCTGTTCCACGAGGGGGGTGATTTCCGCCCCCAGCATGGTGGGGGGCACCAGCGAATCCTTTGCCAGCCGCTCCAGGGCTTCCGGCGGCGTTATGCCGGTGATCAGCTTGTAAATCGTGGCGCAGAGGGCATAGCAGTCCGTCCAGGGACCCTGTTCGCCCTTGGTCCTGTACTGCTCTTCCGGCGCGTAGCCCGGCTTGAGCATGACTGCGACGCTCTTTTTATCCGACGCGAGTTCCCTGGCGGCGCCGAAGTCCAAAAGCTTCAGTTCGCCCCGGGTGTTCAGCATGATATTGTCCGGACTGATGTCCCTGTGAATGATGCCGTTGGTGTGCACCACGCAGAGGGAACGGATCAAGGGCTCCATTTTAGAAAGGACCTCGCCCGCCGGCAGCCGGCCGCCCCGCTTGTTCAGTTCTTCGGCAAGGGTTCTGCCTTCGATATAGTCCATGGCGATGTACGCCGTGCCGTTCTCCTGAAAGTAATCCCGCACGCGGACGATGCCGGGAAGTTCCGAAAACTTCGCCAGCGCCTTCGCTTCATGCATGAACTTTTCCAAACCGGCGACGTAGTACTCCTCGTTCATGCCGGTCAGGAAGGTGACGGTGTTCCGCACGGTGGTTTCCCTGGAAACGAATCCGGCGGGGTAATACTCCTTGATGGCGACTTTGCAGTCCAAATTCAGGTCGTACCCCATATAGGTGATGCCGAATCCGCCTTCGCCCAGCACTTTGCCGATCATGTACTTGCCGGCGAGAATCGTGCGCGGGGGCAGGTGGTGCGGCGATTTCGGCTTGCCATTGTCAAAACCGCAAAACTCACAAAAGTCCCCGGATTTTCCCATCTGTTTGTGACAGTTCATGCACATTTTTTCGATTTGGCTGAAGTCCTTCATGAATGCCCCCTCTGCAGCACGAAAACCGCTGCGCCTTTTTTGCTCATATGATTTATTATAACAGCAAATGGATTACCATTGTAAAAAAATACCACAAATTTTCCGGAAACTGGTTTTCCGTTGCTTAAATATCGCTTCTATTATCGTATTACGCTCGTTGGGGAAGGTTTTGCATTTTCACAAGAAAGGGGGTTGCGTAAATTCACCGGCGCAAAGCACCAAATACGGAAGAACCGTGCGCAAAAAGCAATTGATTTGGCGCACGGTCTTCGTTGTTCAAACTCACTGTGTTGATCTGGTTAAATCGAACCTGACGGGCTGGAACATGGCGATGGTGTACCTGTCCCCCACAATGATCTGGCGGGAATAGTAAATCAGTTCCCTGTTTTCGTTTAATACGCCGCCGCTGACCATGAGCAGCGGGTCGCCGGGGGCGATTTTCAAATGCTCCGCTTCCTGCTTGGTGGCATAGGCCTGCTCGATGGTCAGGTCATAATACGCCACGGAAACGCCCAGCACGGACTGCACAACCTCCGTGACCGAAGAAAACTGCGCTTTGTCCACCGTGGAGAGGGAGTTGTACTTCTCCGGGAATACGATGCGCTCGATGATCACCGGTTCGCCGTTGGCATAGCGCACCCTGTGCAGGTGAAGGAGCTGCACCCCCTCCTTCGCGCCGGTTTTGATACGGTCCCGCTCGCTGGGGCGCATGAAACCGAAGAAGGTGACTTCTGTTTTCGGCGTGATGCCGTTCATCAAACAGTCCGCCGTGAAGCTGTGAATGTTGATCACATGCCGCGAATGCTTGCGGTTTGCCGCAAACGTTCCGGTGCCGTGGCGTTTGACGAGATACCCTTCGTCCACCAAATCATCTACCGCCCGGCGGATGGTGATGCGACTGCAACCGTACTCCTCAATGAGTTCCCGCTCGGAGGGGATTCTCTTCCCCGCAGGGTAAACCGAATTGATGATTTTTACCTTCAGATCGTTTTTGACGATCTCGTAAAGATGCGAAATTTTTGTGTCCGTTGGTTGATTGCTCAAGATACCCTCCGAATTGTCGAACCGGCACGGTTTGGGCCGTTACTTGTTGCTGTCAGTATAGCACAAATGGGCTCGGATGGGAACAAGTGATGATCCAAAACAAAGCAAATCGCCGGGTTGATAACCGCGGCGATTTGAGGACTTGCGCCCATCAATACTCGTCATTCCTGGCCCTGTTTCTGCAGTAGCCGATGACAGTATGGATAATGCCTTCCAGCAGTCCGGCAACGGGGAACACCAGCCACGCGGGGTGCCAGAGTCCGAAACCGAAACCAGCGTAAAGGAAACCGCCCACGATCAGCACCCAGGCGCAGCCTTCCACGGCGCTCAAGATTTTTCCTTTTTTGATGCCGTCCATCCAGGTGTTGTAGAGTATGGTCACCAAAACCGCACCGATGAAAATCATCCAGGTGGGGTGCCACAGCCCGAACCCGAACCCAAGAATCAAAAAGGCAATGATGCACAGCGGCCAGAGGATTGCCTCAAAGGGGAACTTCATGGATTTTTTCTTGCAGTCATTCAAATCTATTTCACCGTCGAACTTAATGCTCTTTCCGCACTTGTCCTTCGATTCTGTGACGCGGATGCCGTCCCACCCCACGTGAACATGGTCGTCACCGTCCGTCACATCCACACCTTTAAGACTGATTTTGAACACCGACTTATCCTTCTTTTCTTCGTTCAGGGCCGCCTGCAGGTCTTCCGCGCTGCCGATTCCCATGATGACGGTACCGATCGCCTCAGCTTCGGTCTTTCCGGCGGCGATGAGGGCGTTGTACTTTTCTTCCAGGTTCAACAGCATATCCTCTTTCAGCCGGTCTGCTTCCGGCGAACGGGGAATGGAGGAAAACAGCGATTCCACATAGTTTCGTATTGTTTCCATATCAAGCATCCTTTCGGGTAAATTGATCAATGACCTTTTTGGTCAGCTGCCACTCCCGGCACTTTTCCAGATAGTATCTTTTTCCTTCGTCGGTAATCGAATAATAAATACGTCGTCTGCCAAAGGTTTCATCCCCGTAATACGAGGTTACCAACCCCTTTTTTTCCAGGCGTGCAAAGGCGGAATACAGCGTGGTCTCTTTAATCGGATACAGGCCGCCGGAGTCGGCTTCGATTCTTGCGGAAATCGCGTAGCCGTAGTTGTCTCCGTCCATTAAAACGTGCAGGATGATGGTGTCGTTGTATCCGCGCAGCGTGTCGCTTCCAAGCAATCTTCCACCCCCTTTGCGAACTACTTCGTCTGATGGAGTAATCATACCACATCTACTCCATCAGGTAAAGTACTTTGTGCGCAAAATGTGCGTTTTTTTCGGGCGATTGCATGGAAGCAGTGTTAATAAAGAAGAAGCAACAGTTTATGCTGAAAAGGATGCGTGGCGGAAGCTTCGTCGCGCGTGGATATGAACGCAGATGCACTGCCAGAAGATGCGCAACGCCACAAGATCGATTCGTTGTAAGGAAAAGTCCCGAAAATACCTTAGGTTCGATTTTATAGAGATTGAAATGTCAACAGTGTGAGATGTTCTTTCAACACTATAACG
>JBMNTW010000120.1:0-5610 GCA_050945935.1 Christensenellales bacterium | reverse complement strand
GGTTGAAGCCCCTTACAGGTACCCGAAAAAACCAAAAGCCCCTTCCGAAGCTTCGGAAGGGGCGAATCTATGTCAATCAAACGGGGCGTTCCCCGTGCAGGCACCCGGCGGATTCGCCGGAAAAAATAGAATCATTCCACGGAGATGAAATAGTAATACAGGGGCTGGCCGCCGTACTGCAGCACGACGTCCGCCATGGGATATTTCTCCTCCACGGAAGCGAGCAGCGCTTCGGCGTCGCTCTTTTCAACGTCCTTGCCGTAGAGGATGGTGATGTAAGACGAATCCTCGTCCGTCATCTGGTCGATGAGGTTCTCGGCAGCCTCGCTCACGCTTTCGCCGCAGGCCACGATTTTGCCCTCCAGCATGGCCATAATGTTGCCCTGCTTGATGTCAAACCCGTTGAGGGACGTGTCGCGCACGGCGAAGGTCACCGAGCCGGATTTGATGGCCCGGGCGGCCTCCGTCATGGCTTCGATGTTCCCTTCAGCGCCGTTTTCGGGGGCGTATGCCACCATGGCGGCGATGCCCTGGGTGACGGAGGTGGTGGGAATCACGTGGACCTTGATGTCCGAATCGCTTTCCACCAGGTTCTTCGCCTGTTCGGCGGCGAGGATGATGTTCTTGTTGTTGGGCAGGACGTAAACGTTCTTCGCGTAGGTGCGCTTGATCGCCTTTTCAATGTCCATCGCGCTGGGGTTCATGGTCTGTCCGCCGGTGACGATGCTGTCCACCGACAAATCCTTGAATATGGAATCCAGACCGTCTCCCATGCTGATGGCGACGGTGCCGTGTTCCTTTTCCCGGGACTTGCGCTCTTCCATCAGCTTGCGGTGCTGTTCGCGCATGTTTTCAATTTTAACGCCGTTCAGCTCGCCCAGGCGAAGGGCCATCTGCAGGGCTTTGCCGGGAACGTCGGTATGCACATGCACCTTGACCAGCCCCGCGTCGCCCACCACAACGACGGAATCGCCGATGCGCATGATGTGTTCTTTGAAGCGGTTCAGGTCGTCAGCGGAAAAATCGCTGGGCAGGCGCTCGATGAAGAACTCGGTGCAGTAGCCGTAGTTGATGTTTTCGAGGTCATTTTCCGAAAGAATCGCGGCGGCTTCGTTTTCCTCCCGGTCGATGGAGGCGCTCTCTTCCACGGTGGGCTCGAACTCGGGCAGCTCCTCGCCGTCCAGGCTCATCTTGTAACCGCGGTAGATGGTGAGCAGACCCTTGCCGCCGGAGTCCACCACGCCCGCCTGCTTCAGCACAGGAAGCATGTCCGGCGTGCGGGAGAGAATCTCCTCGCCGTCCTCAATCATGGCGTCAATCAGGCGCAGGATGTTCACGCCCTTGGCGGCGTTTTCCATCGCCTTATCCGCCACAACCCTGGCGACGGTGAGGACCGTGCCCTCCTTGGGCTTCATGACGGCCTTGTACGCCGCCTCGCTGCCCATTTTCAGAGCGTTCGCCATCTGGGCGGCATCCATCTCCACCAGGCCGTCCACAGCCTTGGAAAAGCCGCGCAGAAGCTGGGAGAGTATGACGCCGGAGTTGCCCCTCGCGCCGCGAAGCGCACCGCGGGCCGCCACGGCGGCGACGGTGGAAACGTCCTTCGCGTCGGTGGTGCGCAGTTCCGCCACGGCGGAGTTCATGGTCATAGACATGTTGGTGCCGGTGTCCCCGTCGGGAACGGGGAACACATTCAGCGCGTCCACAGCTTTTTTGCTGCGCTCGAGCAGCGCCGCGCCGGCAATCAGCATGTCGCGCAGTTCGGTTCCGGTTATTTTCGTTTTCTGAGTCAATGTCGGTTCCTCCAATTATTCGCGATGCAAAGCCGAAATCAGCTGTGTTGCACGCGAACCCCCTCAACATGTACGTTTACGGAGGACACCGCGAGCCCGGCGTACTCGCGGACGCGGTAGGTGACGTTCTCAATGACGTTCTGAGCGACCGCGTGCAGGGAAACGCCGTATTCAACGATCACGTAAAGATCGATTACGCAGGAATCCTCGTTCACGCTCACGGTAACGCCCTTGCGGATGTTCTCGCGTCCGAGCAGTTCAAAGAAACTTTCACCTGCTTTACGGGCGGACATGCCCACGATGCCGTAGTTCTCCACAGCGGTATAGCCGGCAATGGTGGCGATGACATCGTCGCTTATGGTGATCAGTCCGAGGTTATTCTTGATCGTTCCGGACATAGGCATACCTCCTTGTATGGGCTGTCGGTATGGTTTCAACCGGGTACTTTCGGTCGAATGCAACTCATTTTATATGATTATTCAACTATTTGCAAGCATTCTTGGCAATCCCTGCCGCCGCAATACCCACTGTCAGCGCAGATTCCACTTGCCAAACGTTTTTGCCTGTGATAAAATACCCCTGTTTGACGCACAGGGACGAACAGTCCCAAGCGCTCACATTTCGGTGAAATCAAGCGCATATGCGCATAAACACCATGCCAAAGGAGGTGTAGTTTATGGCAAAATACTGCGAGATCTGCAACAAGGGCATCATGTCCGGCAATACCGTCAGCCACTCCAACCGCAAGGCCAGGCGCAGCTGGGCTCCCAACATCCAGCCCACCCGCCTTCTGATCGACGGAACCCCCAAAAAGGTGGACATTTGCACCCGCTGCCTCCGTTCCGGCAAGGTTGAGCGCGTTCGCTAACCATTAGTTTGAGCAAAACGCAGACGATTGAATAGTCGTCTGCGTTTTTCTTTTATCCAGTTCGCGACGCCGCATTAATGTTTATGAAAAAGCTTTACGCAATATGGCAAATCCGGCGGAGTACCGCCGGATTCCGGGTTTTGATTTGATTTTTACGCACAAAGCGAAACAGGCGCGTGCCGTTACCTCGCGCCGTAGGATTTACATGGTTTTTCGCGGGCGAAGGTGCCTTCGCCCGCCTGACGTCGTTCCCTTACCCCCGTTCCGGCGCTTTGGTCTTCTTCCTGCCGCCGGACATCTTTTTTAACAGCCCCCGCACGAAGCGCGGAGTCCGTATCCAAACAACCTTCATCGCGCACCTCCGTCAGCTGCAACGCCGTCTTAAAAAACAATGATCAATACTGCACCGCCGCAGCACAGGATCCCCCCGATCAGGGCGAAAAGCAGCGAGGCCGGCCCGCTTATCATGATCAGCAGCAATCCCAGCAGCGTGACGGCGATGCCGACGGCCGGGTTTTTCCTGCCGCATCTTCCCCTTTTCTTAAGCAGCTTCATGCCGCCTCTCCTTTCAAAGCCTATTCCTTCTCAGTCCACTATATGCAAAAACCTTTGAACTTGCTTTTTCAGCCGGTCCGAAGCATGATAAAATCAAAGAAAGGTATCACTTCCGCTTTTTGAAAAAGCGGGCTGATAAAGGAGAGCAAAAAGCGCAGCGATGACAGCAGAAATCATTGTGGACATTACCCACTCCAACGTGGACCGCATTTTTGAGTACGACGTACCGCAAGGCATGGACCTTTTCCCGGGCAGCCGGGTGCAGGTCCCCTTCGGCGGCGGGAACAAGACCGTCGAGGGGTTTGTGGTGGGCCTTCGCGAAAGCGCGCAGTTTTCGGGAACGCTGAAAAGTGTGCTCCGGAAGCTGGAGGACTACCCGGTGCTGACACAGGAGCAGCTGGAACTCGCCTTCTGGATGCGGGAGAAATACGGATGCCTGCTCATCGACGCGCTTTGCCTGATGATTCCTGCCCAGATGAGGGGCTTGCGGGTGAAGGAAAAGACCATCCGCACCGTGGCCATCAATCTGGATGCGGAAGGCGTGGAACTGGCGCAAGCCTCCCTCGTTTCCAAAACCGGCGCCTGCAAAGCACCGCTTCAGCGTGACGTTTTGCGTCTGCTGGCTTCGGCGGACGCGCCTGTTTCCACCGCGGATTTGGATGAGCTCATTCCCGGCGGCGCGAAGGTGCTTTCCGCCATGGAGAAAAAGGGCTGGGTGGTCATCGGAACCGCAGGCGTACGAAGGGACCCTTTGGCGGGGCTGAAGGGCGTGAAGGAGCGGCCGAAAATGACCGTGGACCAGGCCAACGCCGTGGACGCCGTGGACCGCGCCCTGGAAAACCGGAAAACCGGCCCCTTAAGCCCGGAACGCGCCTTTTTGCTCAAAGGCGTGACGGGCAGCGGAAAGACGGAAGTGTACATGCGGTGCATTGAGCGCTGTCTGGCCCTTGGTCTGACGGCGATTGTGCTGGTGCCCGAGATTTCGCTCACCCCCCAGACCGTGGCGCGCTTTCGCGGCCGGTTCGGCGGCGGCATCGCCGTGCTGCACAGCCGGCTTTCTGCCGGAGAACGGTTCGACGAATGGAAGCGCATCCGAAAAGGCGAGGCCAAAGTGGTGGTGGGCGCGCGCAGCGCGGTGTTCGCGCCGGTGGAGAACCTGGGGCTGATCGTCATTGACGAGGAGCACGAGTCCAGCTACAGTTCCGAAAAAACGCCCCGCTATTCCGCCTGCGACGTGGCGAAAAGGCGCTGCGAGCTGACAGGGGCGGCATTGCTTTTAGGCAGCGCCACGCCCTCTCTTGAAAGCTATTTCCTCGCCAAACGGGGGGAGTACACCTTAATCAACCTGCAGAACCGCATCAACGAAAAACCCCTGCCGCCGGTGACGGTGGTGGATATGCGAAAAGAACTGGAAGCGGGCAACCGCACAATCTTTTCGGACGCCCTTTATTCCGCCATCCGTGACTGCCTGAAAAAAGGCGAGCAGGCGATGCTTCTGCAAAACCGCAGGGGGTATTCCACCTTCGTTTCCTGCCGGGGGTGCGGTCATGTGATGAAGTGCCAGCGGTGCGATGTGTCCCTCACTTATCACAAAAACGACGAGTCCCTGCGCTGCCACTACTGCGGCGAGCGCATCCACGTTCCGCCCGTTTGCCCGGAATGCAAAAAGCCCTATTTGAAATACTTCGGGCAGGGCACCCAGCAGGTGGAGGAAGCGGTGAAAAAGGCGTTCCCCATGGCTAGGGTGCTTCGGATGGACAGGGACACCACCGGCACCAAGGGTTCGCACCTTTCCATTTTGAACGCCTTCGCCAACCGCGAGGCGGACATATTAATCGGCACCCAGATGATTGCCAAGGGGCTGGACTTTCCCAACGTGACGCTGGTGGGCGTGGTGGCGGCGGACGCAACCTTGTTCATGTCCGACTATCGAAGCGCGGAACGGGCGTTTTCGCTCATCACCCAGGTGGCGGGGCGCGCCGGCAGAGACGCTTTCGACGGTACCGCCATTGTGCAGACCTATTCGCCGGAGCACCCCAGCATCCGCTTCGCCGCCGGGCACGACTACGAGGGGTTTTACAACTACGAGATTGAAAAACGCCAAAAATGCCAGTATCCGCCCTTTGCGGACTTTGTGCGCGTGCTGTTTACAGGTCCTGACTACGCGGTGGTGAAGTCCGCCTGCGAAGCCTTTGCCGAAAGCGCGAAAAGCCTTATTCAGCGGGAGCTTGCCCGGCATCCCGACGGCGAGGAGGCGCTCGTGTATCTTCGCGCCATGCCCGCGCCCATCGGTTTCATCAAGGACGAGTACCGCTTTCAGGTTCTTTTCAAGCTTCTTCGCAATCCGGCGGCGGAGCGCGCCGTTTCGCTGCTTGGCGTGTTTTGCCGGGATTA
>JBMNTW010000119.1:0-5705 GCA_050945935.1 Christensenellales bacterium | reverse complement strand
GACGACGTGGGGTTCGACAAGGCGCGCGTATCCTTTGCCGACGAGATGCCAGAACCGGATTTTAATTACATCGCCGGTCAGACGGTGCGCATCACCATCCTGCCGGAAATCAACGAAAGCTACCCCGTGCAGGTGACTGCCGTAGCGATTGAGCTTATCAGCGAAGCGGAAGTGCCGGCGGACCTTGACTCGGAGAAGCCCGCCTTTGAAGCGTCCTACTACCGCGCGGACGCGATGGCGGAAGGCGGTTTCGAGTTCCTGCTGCCCCGCATGCTGAACGCGGAAACACTCGCCATCAGCGCCGTTCGTCACATCCCCGTGATGCTGATGGAAAGCGCTGAAGACCTTGCCTCCTTCATCGAGGAAGGCAAGGCGTACTTCCAGTTTGACCAGGCGTATGGCGACGCGGACGCCTTCTTAGGTATCGCGGACAAGTATGACGAAGCGTTCTTCGCGGAAAATGCCCTTTTGATTCTCTACACTTCCGAATCCAGCGGCGCCATTCGCCACACGGTGGAGGAAGTTCTTCTGAAGGACAATGCCCTTTCCATCGTCGTTTCCGCCACCGAGCCGGAGTTTGGCACGATGGACATGGCGGACTGGTTCATCGTCGTGGCAGTTGAAAAGGACGCTGTTTCCGGCGTTACCGCCTTCGACGCGTGGTATAAGTAAAGCGAAAGCACAAAAAAGGGACCGGATGATCCGGTCCCTTTTTGCGCGGCTGGATTACTCTGCCGGCTTTTCAAAGCAGAGGGAGAACCTGCCGCTCTCCATAATGCCGAAAACTGGTTTGAACCCCGCGGCTTTTGCAGCGCGGGAGATGCTGTGGGCGTCCTGCCCGGCATCTTCCTTTACAACGCCGTAGGTGGTGTGCACAACTTCGCCGTTAGCGTCGATGTCCAGCTCGATGGTAAAGGGGTTCGCTTCTTTGATTTCCGCGTCCCAGATGAACAGCCTGCCCTTTTCCCGAAGCACCCGGAAAGCCTCCGAAAAAGCCTTTTCGTGCTGTTCTTTGGGAAGGTACATGAAGAAGTAGAACGCGGTCACATTGTCAAAAGACCCGTCTTCGAACTGAAGGTCGCAGGCGTCCATCAGGAGTTTCTTGGAGCCTTCGGGCGCTTCGTCCAGTTCTTCCTGCCGAATGTCAATGGCGGTGACGGCGGAACCGTACACCCTGCCGATGATGCCTTCCCCGCCGCCGCCCAGGTCGAGGATGCTGCCGTTGATTTCCTTGGTCAACGTGATTTTAGCCATGTTGCGTTCCTTTCCGCTTTAGTCCTCCTCCGCCAGCGCGGCGAGGGAGAGAATCTCTTCCGCTTTTTCGTCTTCCAGCTTTTCCACGGACCGGAGCTTCCGGTTGATCGCCCGGGTGCGAACACCCACCAGAGCGTCCAGCTCCTTGCTCGCCGCGTTCAGGCGGTCCTGGGTGCGCTCCAGAGCGGTGGCGAACTTGTCGAACTCGCTCTTGACGGCGCCAAGAACCTGCCAGACCTCGTTGCTGCGCTTCTGGATCGCCAGGGTCTTAAAGCCCATTTGCAGCGAGTTCAGCAGCGCCGCCATGGTGCTGGGGCCGGCAATGTTCACGTTGAACTCCCGCTGCAGCGTTTCCAGCAGGCCGCGGTTGACCACCTCGGCGTACAGCCCCTCAAAGGGCAGGAACATGATGCCAAAAGATGTGGTGTAGGGCGGCTCGATGTACTTGTCCCGAATGTCCTTGGCGAAGGCCTTGAGCCTTGCCGCAAGGGCGGCGTATGCGGCGTTCACCGCTTCTGCGGAGCCGGTATCGTAGGCGTCCTGCAGCGCGGCGTAAGCGTCCCCGGGGAACTTGGCGTCGATGGGCAGGAAAACCGGCTCGTCCCCTTCGCCGGGCAGTCTGATGGCGAATTCCACCCTGTTCTTGCTGCCGGGAATGACGGCAATATCCGTTTCGTACTGCTCGGGGGAGAGGATTTCCTTCAGAATCGCTTCCAGCTGGATTTCCCCCAGGATGCCGCGGGCCTTGACGTTGGAAAGCACCTTTTTCAAGTCCCCCACGCCGTTCGCCAGCGCCTGCATTTCGCCAAGGCCCTTGTAGACCTCCTCTAAACGGGTGCTGACCAGCTGCATCTTGTCATCCAGCGTTTTTTGGAGTTTTTCATCCACAGTGACGCGAATCTGCTCCAGCCTTTTGTTGCTGTCCTCCTGAATGTAGGACAGGCGCTTGGCGATGGTGTCCCTCATGGCGTCCAGCTTCTGCTCGTTGACCGACTCAAAGGTGCTGAACCGGTTTTCCAGCAGTTTGAGCTGGGTGGACTGGGCTTCCGCCGCGGTGCGCTGGTTGGATGACAGCATCTCCGATAGCAGGCGGATGGAGTCCGAAAGCTCTTTTTTCAGCTCTCCCCTGCTCTTCTGCTCGTCCTCTGAAAGCCTAAAAAGGCTTTCTTCGAACTCTGCCGACTGCGCCTGTTCGCGTTTTCTCTGGCTGAGCACGACGATGAGCAGCGCAACAGACAACGCCAAAGAAACAGCGGAAAGAATGATGAGGATATCGTTCATGGCGTCACCTGATCTGACCGCTGCCGAACACGCAGTACTTGACGGTGGTCAGCTCGTTCAGTCCCATGGGTCCCCGGGCGTGCAGCTTCTGGGTGCTGATGCCGATTTCCGCGCCCAGGCCGAACTCGCCACCGTCCGTGAACCGCGTGGAAGCGTTGACGTAAACCGCCGCAGCGTCCACCTCGTCCATAAAGCGCATGGCCTTGGTGTAGTTCTCGGTGACGATGCACTCCGAATGCCTTGTGCCGTGGGCGTTGATCCAGCTGATGGCTTCGTCCACCCCGTCCACCACCTTGACGCCGAGAATCAGGTCGTCGTACTCGGTGAACCAGTCCTCCGCCGTTGCCGGCACCGCCCAGGGAATCAGGGCACAGGATTCAGGGCAGCCGCGCAGTTCCACGCCCTTGGCACGAAGCTGAACCAGCCCTTTTTCGAAGAACTCCTTTGCAACCGGACGGGCGACCAGCAGCTTTTCCGCCGCGTTGCACACCGCCGGACGGGAGCATTTCGCGTTGAACAGGATGCGTTCCGCCATGTTGAGGTCCGCCTCGTCATCCACATACACATGGCAGTTGCCCAGGCCCGTTTCGATGATGGGCACCGTGGCGTTCTGCACCACCGAGCGGATGAGCCCGGCGCCCCCGCGGGGGATGAGCACGTCCACATAGTCGTTCAGGCGCATCAGCTCCGTCGCCGTTTCGCGGGAGGTGTCCTCCACCAGCCCGATGGCACCCGCGGGCAGCCCTTCTTCCGCGCCGGCGGCGTTCATGACGCGCACAATGGCGGTGTTGGTGATAATCGCTTCCGAACCGCCGCGGAGTATAACGGCGTTTCCGCTCTTGATACAAAGGCCGGCAGCGTCCGCTGTAACGTTCGGACGGGCTTCGTAAATGATTGCGATGACGCCCAAGGGCACCCTGCGCTTGGCAATCAAAAGGCCGTTGGGCCTTCTGACCATATTGTCCGCCCCGCCGACGGGGTCGGGCAGCGCCGCAACGTCTCTGAGGCCCTTTGCCATATCCGCGATGCGGGTGTGATTCAAAGAAAGGCGGTCCAGCATCGCCCTGCTCATGCCCTTTTGCTCTGCGGCGGCAACGTCCTCCTGATTGGCTGAAAGAATCACATCCGCCCTTGCCTCCAGGGCATCCGCCATGGCGTGAAGGATTCTGTTTTTCTGCTGTGTTCCCATGGTCATCAGGGCAAACGAGGCAGCCTTTGCCCTTGCGCCCAGTGTTTGAACGTCCATTCCTGCACCTCCCGCTCTGTTTGGTTAAAGTATACATCAAGCCGTGGCGCAATGCAAACAGGCGCACCGCGCGCACATGCCTTTCACCGCCCTTCCCCGAATGAAGAAAATGCCCGAAACTTGCAGAAATTTAGGGGTTCGGGGATGAAGGTGTCTTTTGACCATCTTATGGTTTTCGTATCCCTTGTGCTTCTTTGCGTTTCTGTACTATAATGAGAAAAAACAGGAGGGCTGACCATGATCACCGTGCGCGTGGCACCATTTGAAGATTACGGGGACTGTCTTTTCCTGGATAACGGCATCATCGACGTGGTGGTGGCGCTGTCCGATCTGCGGCTGCTGCGCTATGGCTTCTGCAACAAGGAAAACATGCTCCACCTTCCCGAAAACGATCAGCACGGCGGGCATTTCCTCGCCCTGCTCCTGGATAACGAAAAAGTTCCCGTCCGGCTTGAAAACTGCGGCTATGAGAGGACGGACCTGGGCGCAAAGCTGACCGGCGAAGCCAAAGACGCGGGCTTTTCCTATGAGCTGGAGGTCCGTCTGAACCACGGCAGCTCGGAAATCAAGCTCATCCACTCCGTCACCAACAAAAAAGACGCGCCCGTCACCCTCAGCCTGTGCGCGGATACCCATATGGAAGAAGGCGGCCTGAGCGTGCTTCCCCAGTCCCAGGCGGACACGGGGGGCCGCCCGAACCGCGTCATCGCCATCTGGCCGAACACCAGCATGGCGGACCCGCGCATTCTCTGGGGCAGCGAATACATTTTGCTGCAGCAGGCGAACATGAAGCCGCTGAAGTTCGGCATTTCCGCCACGAAGGGCTGGGCCGCCTGCTTCAACATGGGTCATCTGTTCCTGATGCGGTACCCCGTGTTCAGCCGCGAGCCGTATGCGGACAGGGGCTGCGCCCTGGTGGCAAACACCACGGCGGACTACACCCTGCTTTCCACCCGCTCCCCCATCGTCACCCTGCATCCTTCGGAGCAGCGCTCCCATTCCGAAAGCTGGACCCTTTACGCCGGCGTCACCTGCCCGCCCGTGGAGGAATGGCCGGTTTATGAGACGCTGCGCGGCCTTGTGTAAATCAGGTATAGCAAAGAAAGCGCCCTAAAAACGGGGCGCTTTCTTTTCATTTTAAAGCAAACGGCTTAACTGCCCTCACTCGTTCCCCGCGTAAATCCAGCGGCTGGAGGAATAGGTGTAGTGCCGGGTGATCCAGTCGCTGTAACGGCTGACTTTGCCGTTGGTGGTCACAAACTTGCCGGAGCGGGACTTTTTGAAGTACTTGAACTGCAAAAGCGGCATATAGTAATCGTTCATGAAGAACTCCAGGGTGGGAACATCTTCATTGTTCTCATTTCGAATGGCGAAGTGCAGATGGATGCCGGAGGAGTTGCCGGTGCTGCCCATGCGGGCGATGACCTGGCCCTGTTCCACCTGTTCCCCTTTTTTCACGGTGACGGTCTTGGGGTCCAGATGGCAGTAAAAGGAAATGTATTCCGTTGTTATACCCGTTTCGGGGTCTGGAAGCTCGTGGGCGATTTTGATGTACGTCCCCTCGCAGGAACGGGTGGGGCAGTAAATCCCCGAATGGCCGCATTTGTGAACGTCGATAACGGTGCCTTCGGCGGTGGCAACGATTTCCCTCGTTTCGTAGCGCTCGGTCATGCCGTCGTGGTTGATGTCGATGGCGTTTTTAAGCTTGCCGTGGCTGCCGCCGTCAAAGTAAAGGTCCAGCGCGGTGACGGCATAGCTGCTGCCCGTATACTCCGGATCGTTTTTGACCGGCCACAGAAACGTAATCTGGGATTCGGAAAGGTACGCTTCCGCAGCGCCGGCTGACCGAACGGTGAAGTAAACGACGTTGGAAAAAGGCGTTCTGCCGTTTTCGGTAACACCGCGGACGTTCGCCCTGTATCTC
>JBMNTW010000118.1:0-5719 GCA_050945935.1 Christensenellales bacterium | reverse complement strand
CTCCGCCGTCAGCGGTTCGGGCTTTGCTTTGAACAGCTTTTGCCACGCGCCTTCCGCCAGAATGTCTTCGCAATCATCGGAAAGGTAAACGTCCGTGGCGTTGTCTTTTTCCGGCCTGGACAATCCATCTAAAAAGGGCAGGTTCAGTGCCTTTTCGTGGCTTCTGAGGTGGAACAGGTCCGCCTTGTTCCCGGCAAGCCGCGTGCAGTGGATGCGGCTCTGCTGGCCCGCGCCCACGCCGATGGTTTGACCGTTTTCGGCGTAGCACACGGAGTTGGACTGGGTGTATTTCAGCGCGATGAGCGCGACGATCAGGTCCCTCTTCGCGTCATCGGGAATGCTTTTTTGCCTGGTGACCACGTTCTGCAGCAGCGTTTCGTCAATCACGATATCATTTCTTCGCTGTTCGAAGGTGATGCCGTAAACCTGCTTTTTCTCGATTGCATCCGGCGAATAATCCTCGTCGATGGTCAGCACCGTGTAGCCGCCCTTGCGTTTCGTTTTCAGAATGCGCAGCGCCTCCGGTTCATACCCCGGGGCGATGACGCCGTCGCTCACTTCCCGTTCGATCAGGCGGGCGGTGGGAACGTCACACACGTCCGAAAGGGCGATGAAATCGCCAAAGGAGGACATTCTGTCCGCCCCTCTTGCCCGAGCGTACGCCGCTGCAAGAGGGGAAAGCGCAAGATCCTCCACCCGGCA
The DNA here is from genome assembly GCA_050945935.1 of Christensenellales bacterium. Taxonomy (GTDB): domain Bacteria; phylum Bacillota; class Clostridia; order Christensenellales; family CALWSW01; genus CALNBC01. The sequence goes on along the minus strand of JBMNTW010000118.1, from coordinate 5,017 downwards.
GACGCGCTTATCCACGTCTGTCATTGGGACGCCAACAGCCGCCCCGGCCGGGCTGACGTGCTTGAAGGAAGCTGCGGCAGGCAGTCCGAGCGCCGCCTTCAGCTCCCGTACCAGCTGGGAGCCGTTCAGCGCATCCAGCAGATTGATGTACCCGGGGTTGCCGTTTTCGACTTTGACGGGCAGTTCCCCCCGCTCCACGAAGACGCGGGCGGGCTTCTGGTTCGGGTTGCAGCCGTATTTTAACATCAGTTCGCGTGCCATACCCTTTCCTCCCTTCCTTTCAGCCGTGGGCGTTGATGATGCGGTCTTCCTTCGCGCCGCTTTTCCCGGTGAAGCGCACAAAGAGCGACACGCGGTAAGCCGGGTTCAGCGCGTTCCAGAGCGACTGGGCGAAATCGTCGATATCCCCCGTCACCTGCACCGCCACGGGCTCGCCGTAAAAGGGCGGCAGGGGGTTTCCGTCCCCCGCGTAGGTGTGGATGAGGTGGGCCGCACCGGATATCGCGCGGTCGTAATGATAAAAGGCACGCAAGGAGCGGTTTGGGTCGTTTCCCTCCGCCTTCAGAATGGAAATCGAATAGCTCCCGTCCGGATACAGGATGCCGGAAATGCGGGGCGTGTAATGCGGCGCGTCCGGCTCAAAGGTGCGCGTGTGCATCGCTTCCTCAAACGTGCCGCCGGAACAAAGGTGTTCGAGAACGGTATCCGTCTGGTCGCCGTTGGTGACGATTGTGTGCCCCTCATGCTCCCGGACGGGGTAGTAGATGATTAAGGAAGGGTCCGTCATCTTTTTCGGGTCAAACGCCTTGGTGCGAAGGTCATTCCCCTGCGGCACGAAAACGCGGTTTTTGCTGTTTTCACTCCTGCCCATGATGAAGTAGGCGACGGCATTCCTGCCTTCCGGTGTTGCGCCTATCAGCAGCCCGCGGCCGGGATAGGCGTTTCTGCCAAGGTACTCCTGAATCGAAATCATGTTTTTCACCCTTTTCCTGTCGGCTGCCTGGTGCTGAATCATCCTATTGAAAAATCGTATCAGATGATCTGAACGATTTCAAGAGAATGCGTATCGATTTTCGGGTATGAGCGGATTTGCCCTGCCATTTTTCTTTCGTTCGTTGGGGATGGGAAACTTGGCACGGGCGGAAAACTGCGCATGATGATTCCATACAGCAAAACAGGAGGAAACGCACTTGGTCGTCGTCACTTCGCTGGACCTGAACAGGCACGAGCAGCCCTTCCTTCGCCTTGTGAATGCCTGTAAGCTGTCCATCGGCGAGGATATGCTCACCGCTTCGCAAACCGAAGCCCTGCTGCGGGCTGTTCGTAAACGGGCAGATCCGCTTCTTCACCGCCATGGACGGGGATACGCCCGTTGGAATGTGTTCTGTGTGCAGAACTTTTTCCACCTTTGCATGCGCCTGTTCCGGCATTTTTAAGGACTTTTACTTGGAATCCGCCTATCGGGGAACTGGGGTGGCAAGGATGCTTGTGATCGCCGCGCTTGACGACTGCAAAAAGGCGGGCATTAGCACCCTTTGGGTGGGCTACGCGGATATGGTCGTTCCCATGTATCAATCCCTGGGCTTTAAGATGCCTTTGGGCAATCTGCTGGCCTGGGTGAACGGCTGACACTTTGCTTCGCTATTGTATTTTCCTGATAAACTGTGCTAAAGTATATGAAATGAAACGTATCGAACCGGTTGTGCGCCGCTGACAGGGAAGTGATCTTTATGCACGGATCGAGGGACAAGCAGGCATCCACCAAGCAGCAAATCCTCCGCGCGGCAAGAAAGCTCTTCGCGCAGCACGGCTACGAGGCCACCACCACCCGCATGATTACCGATCAGGTGGGGGTTTCGCAGTCCGCCATTTCCTTTCACTTTTCGTCCAAGGAAAACCTGTGCAAAGCCGTGGTGGAGTACACCGCCGCAAAAATCAGCGAAATCCATCGGCCGGTTTACGACGAGATCGAAGCGGCGTTTTTGGAAGGTCCCGTTGCACCGGAAAGGGCGATGCACCTGATTTCCAGGCTTTTGATGAAACAGATTTCCCTGGTGTTTGACCCCAGAAACCGAAACGCCGTGCACCTTGCTTTGAACGATAAGACGCTGCCCAGAATCGCCCAGGGGATACTGCCCGAAGTGCTGTTTGACCGCGTGGAGCAGAAGCTTGCCCGCCTTGTTCTCGCCTGTTCCGAAAGCTCCAACGAAGTCTGGGCGGAAGTGGTCAGCCGGGCGGCGAACGGGGCGATTTTTTCCTTCTTTTTGAATCCTTCGCTCCCGCACGACCTGCACGCGCCGTCAGCCCATTACGATCCGGGTATTTTGGAAGGGTATCTTCTGGATTATCTGACCGGCGCCATCCAATATTGCGCGCGCCCCGAAGTTCCGCTCGCTTCGATAACTTGAAAATGAAAATCCCGAAAAGCGGGGAAAACTAAAAAAGCCCGACAAAAAGGTCGGGCTTTTTGGCAGGTCTCTGGGGTTTTCTTACTCGGAACCTTTCAAACGGGGATCGTACTTTTCCACAATGGCGTTCACCCACGCCCGGTCCGGCCCTTCGATGACGGAATAGGGCTGGCCCTGGGTGGTGCCGTCATCCGGGAACAGGTAGATTTTCGGCCCGTTGCGGTCCACGCCTTCCCAGACCTGGGCGTGGAACAGCGCATAGGGAATGTAGCCGTCCTTGTAAATCAAAAGCGTACACTCGCCCCACTGCTGCGGCTCCATGCCGTTTTTGGGCTCCGGTCGTTCCACCGGCACCGCGAAGGGTTCCGTCCTGCCGTCCTCACCCGTAACGGTGGTAAAGCCGGTTTCCGGCACAACAACGGTGCAGTTGGAAAGGGGCTGCTCGGTGCGTCCGTCCACCACCATCAGGCAGAGAGTGCCCGTTGGGCGTTTACTGCCCCTGCCCAGCAGAAAAATGAGCAAAGCCACCGCCGCCACGGCGAGCAGCCCCCAGAAAATCACCTGGCTCCAGCCAGTACTGCTCTTTTTTTTCAATTTGCTCTCCCCTTCCCCGCGACTTGTTTTACTGCTACAATGTATATTATGGAAAAATACCCTGTATTCCGCTCTGAAAGGAGTTCATCATGGAAACAACTGCTCTTCTGAGAGTCGATTTTAACAACATGATGGCCGAAACCATCGGCGAGCACGGCATCACCGCGTTCGAACTCGAATCCTTCCTTCCCTTGGCCATATCCGCCGCAAAGGCGCTGGAAGAAAAGCGCCCCTCGATGCGCTGGCGGGAACTGCCCCACAATCAGAACGAGGTTGTAAAGGAAATCGAGGAATGCGCCGCCTATGTCCGAAGCAATTTTGACAATTTCGTCGTTCTGGGCATCGGCGGCAGCGCGCTGGGTCCCATCGCCGTCCATCAGGCGCTGAACCATCTGCGCTACAACGAACTCCCGAAGGAAAAGCGCAGCGGTCCCAGGCTTTTCGTGGAGGACAACATCGACCCCGAGCGCATGGCGGCACTATTGGACGTGATTGACGTTGAGCGCACCGCCTTCAACGTCATCACCAAGTCCGGCAGCACCAGCGAAACCATGGCGCAGCTTCTGATTGTGTTTGACCTTCTGAAAAAAAACTGCGGTGGGGATTACGCTTCCCGAATCATCGCCACCACGGACGCGAACAAGGGCAATCTCATCAAAATCGCCAAAGAGCACAACCTTCGCACCTTCTTCATTCCCGAAGGCGTGGGCGGGCGCTTTTCCGAGCTTTCGCCGGTGGGTCTGCTCGCCGCCGCGGTGTGCGGGATTGACATTTCCGCCCTGTTAAAGGGCGCTGCGATGATGGACGAAGCCTGCAAGGAGCAGGACGTGTTCAAAAACGCGGCGTACATGGCGGCGCTGATGCAGTTCATCTCCATGAAGCGGGGGAAGAACATCTCCGTCATGATGCCCTATGCCGACTCTTTGAAGTACATTTCCGACTGGTATGCCCAGCTCTGGGCGGAAAGCCTGGGCAAGCGGTATGACCTTGCCGGAAAGAGCATTTTTGTGGGTCAGACGCCGGTGAAGGCCCTGGGCGTGACCGACCAGCACAGCCAGGTTCAGCTTTATGTGGAAGGACCCTTTGACAAGGTGGTCACCTTCCTCGGCGTGGACGAGTACCGCACAGCTTACGCGATTCCCGAAGGCTTTTCGCACCTGCCGGACGTTTCCTTCCTGTGCGGGCACACGCTGAACGAGCTGATTGCGGCGGAACAGCAGGCGACGGAATACGCCCTGATGAAGGCGGGCCGGCCCAGCTTTTCCATCACCCTGCCCAAGGTCACCCCCGAAACGGTGGGGGCGCTTCTGTACTTCTTTGAGGTGATGACCGCCTTCGCAGGGGAGCTTTTAAACATCAACGCCTTTGACCAGCCCGGCGTCGAGGAAGGCAAAAACGCCACCTATGCCCTTTTGGGCAAGCCCGGGTACGACGAAAAGCGAAAAGAGCTGCAGTCCGCCCCCCAAAAGAACCCGAAGTACATCCTGTAAACACGTATTTACGAGCAAAAAGCGCCTGCGATGCTAAGTCGCGGGCACTTTTCGTATCGAACAGGCGCCGAAATCGAAGGATGGCGCGTTTTCCCTTGCTTTTTGGGCGGAAAGCTGTATAATGTTTTCACCTATGGCAGAGTAGGAACACATGTGCTTGGAGCTTCGCGCTCCTCAGTGCCGGAAAGACGGGGAGTTGCTTTTCGGACGAAGTGGCAGACTAGCCTGCAGTATGTGTTCCGCATCCCGCTGCCGCATATCGGGGTATCTTTACCCTCTTTCTGTGCGGCAATCCATTACTGCCAATACGGAAGGAGGTTTTTTTGATGTTCCGGTTCCCCGAAAACAAGGTGAAGCTGCTCACCGAACTTGCCGTGCTCGCGGCGCTGTGCGTGCTGTTGTCCCTGCTGACCATCCCGATCGGCACCGTCCACATCACGCTGGAACCTTTGCCCATCACCGTGGCGGCGCTGCTGTTCGGCCCGCTGCCGGCGGCGGCTGTGGCGCTGGTTTCCGAACTGCTGA
>JBMNTW010000117.1:0-5741 GCA_050945935.1 Christensenellales bacterium | reverse complement strand
GTGGCGCTTTCGTACTTTTTAACCTTTTTGCAGCTGTGCTGCTACTTTCTGATTCCCTACTGCGTGTACCGCGCCTTCGGCCTTGTGGGCGCGCCGGTGTTCATGATGGTGTCCGCCGCCGCCTATGTGTATATGATTTCCTCCTTCATGCCCCTGCCCGGCGGGTCGGGCGCGGCGGAGAGCAGTTTCTACATGCTGTTTCTGCTGTTTTTCAGCAATTCGGTCATCGCCCCCGCCATGCTCCTTTGGAGGACCATCACCTACTATTCCTGCCTGATTGCGGGCGCCGCGACGATGGCAGCCGTGAAGGACAAGAAAAAAGGCGTAGCCACCGAATAAGTCAAACGCCCCGACAAAAAAAGCCGGGGCGTTTCCTTTTGGTTTTGCTGATGCTATAATATAGTGGGGTCGAATGTTGACGATACTGCCCGCCCGGGAGGAGCATCATGCCTGTTGTGAGTTATTCCGAAATCCTCGCCTCTGCAGAGCGGGCCGGTTACGCCGTGGGCTGCTTTGACGCTGTGGATTCCATCACGCTGGAGGCGTACCTTGATACCGCGCAGCGGCTGCGTTCCCCCGTGATACTCGCGCTTTCCCAGGCGCATCTTCGCTATGTGGACGGCGAGGCGCTGGTGCGCAGCATGCTGGAAAGGGCGAAGGAAAGCCCCGTGCCGGTGAGCGTGATGATGGACCACTGCCGCACGGCGGAGGAAGGGAAAAAAGCCGTAGAGTGGGGCGTGAACGCGGTGCTGTTGGATATGTCTGACGCGCCGTACGACGAGCATGTGAAAACCATGACCGCGTTCGCCGCATACTGTCACGACCGCGGCGTGTGCGTGGAAGGGGAGCTGGGCAGGCACGGTTCCAGATGGTCCAAGGAGGACGGCGGCTCCTTCGCCTCCTGCCAGAAGACAGACCCGTCCATCGTGCGGGACTATGTGGAAAAAACCGGTGTGGACGGTCTTGCCGTCTATGTGGGCAACAGCCGCAGCACGCTGGACGATGACGCGCGCTTAGACTACGCGCTGCTGGACGAGTTGAACCGCCTTTCCCCGGTGCCGCTGGTGCTGCACGGCTCCTCCGGCATTGACGGGGACGATATTGTGAAGATGGTTTCCCGCGGCATCTGCAAGGTGAACAACTACACCGAAATCGCCAGAGCCGCCATCTGCGCGCTGAGGGACGTGCTCGCCATCCCCACATGGACGGAGTACCACGCTCTGCCGGTGGTGGCGAAGCGCGCCATGGTCAAGGTTGTGGAAAAGAAGCTGCATCTGTTCGGCTGCGCAGGCAAAGCATGACGGAAACTCGTCCTTGCATACCGCAATGGTAAGTGATATACTAAACAAGCAATTGTGCTCGGGAGGATTTAACGTGGAAGCTCTTTACTGGATCATCAATATCGTGCTCGTCTTGGGCGCTCTGGCTGTCATCGGCCTCGTGATTATGCAAAAGGGAGTCGAAGGCGGCGGCCTGGGCTCCGTTTTTGGCGGTTCTACCGACAACTTTTTTGGTAAGAATAAGGGCAAGACTGCTGGAAGCAAAATGAAGCTGTACACCAAGATACTGGGTGTCGCCATTGGCGTTCTTTCTGTGGCTCTGTGCCTCATCATCAAGATCGCCTAACGGAAACGGCCTTATTGCGGTGCGTTCAGCAGAACGTACCGTTTTTCTTTACTATAATATAATAACATTACAACAGTTATAGGAGCATTGATGATCAACGATAACGAAATCACCACCACCGGCGAAGGCACAAACGTTTCATCCGAAAAAAAGCCCGCTGAAACGTCTGAAAAAAGCGCCCCGAACAGGCAGAGGCGCCGCAGAAAGCCCGCGGTCAAAAAGGCGGAAGGCGCAGAAGGCAAAGAACAGCAGGAGCATTCCAGGCAGGAAAAGCCGGAAAAGCAGAAGCCCAAAAAGGCGCGCAGGCGTTCCCGCCCGAATCAGGACGTTTCCTCCGAAGACCCCACCGCCGCCATCCGCCAGCGGATTTTTGAGATTGACGACGGGGACGTTTCGGACGATCTTCCGCCCATTCTGCCGATTTTGCCTGACTGGAGCGGTTCCGCGCCGGTGCGCGGCAGCGCAAGCACAAAACCTGTGAAAAAAGCAAAACCAAAGGTGGAGGAGATTGCCCCTGCGCCCGCGGAAACGGCGAAAAAAACGCCTTCAGCCAAAAAGCCCAAAGACGACGCGGCCTTGCGCCAGGCGATTCTGGACAGTCTGCAGGAAGCGGGCATGCCCCAGACCCCCGACGCGCTGCTGGATAAACTCGCCGTTCCCGCCATGGACTTTTATGCCGCGCTGGATGCGCTGGAAGCCTCTGGTCAGGTGTTCACCACCAGAAAGCAGCGCATCGCGCTTCCTTCCCAGCTGGGGTACCTTACCGGCAAAATCCACATCACGTCCAAGGGGTTCGGCTTCCTCACGCCCACGGACGGCTCGGCGGACGTTTTCGTTGCCCAGCGCGACTTGAACACCGCCATCGACGGCGACCTTGTGGTGCTTCGGCTGACGGGTTCCGCCGGCCATTCGAGGGACGGCGAGATCGTGGCCGTCATCGAACGGGCAAGGCAGACCCTTGTGGGCAGATTCGTGCTGGAATCCGGCTCTCCGCGCTTTGTGCCGGACGACGGCAAGGCGGGCGGCCCGTACCCTGCCATCAACCTGCGCCGAAACGGCGCGAAGGACGGGCAGAAGGTCGTCTGCGAAATGGATTACGAGCAGAGCCCCATCACCGCCAGGGTGACGGAGGTGCTCGGCTGGCCGGACGAGGCGGGCACGGACGTGCTTTCCATCATCCGCGCCCACGACATTCCCGAAGAGTTCCCCAAGGCGGTGAAGAACGCCGCAAGGGCGGTGCCCGAGGAAATTTCAGAGGACGACATTCTGCGCAGGGAGGACCTGCGGCAGTACACCATCGTCACCATTGACGGGGCGGACGCCAAGGACTTTGACGACGCCATTTCCCTGGAAAAGCTGAAGAACGGCAACTTCCTGCTGGGCGTGCACATCGCGGACGTGGCGCACTACGTTAAAGAAGGCACGGCGCTGGACAAGGAGGCCCTGAAGCGCGGCACCAGCGTGTACTTTGTGGACAGGGTCATCCCCATGCTGCCCGAGGAGCTGAGCAACGGCATCTGCTCCCTGAACCCCAATGAGGACAGGCTGACGCTTTCCTGCTTTATGGAAATCGACCCCAGGGGCAACGTGCTTTCGCACCGCCTGTCTGAAACGGTCATACGCTCGTCCTACCGGTTAGTATACGAGGACGTGACCCGCCTGCTGGAAGGCGACGCAAAACTTCGCAAGAAGTATAAGCCCATCGTGCCGCTGCTGACCAACATGGCGGAACTTTTCGAGATTTTGAACCAGCGCCGCATCCGCAGGGGCAGCCTGGAGTTCGACCTGCCCGAATGCAGGATTCTGCTTGACGATAAGGGCAAGCCTGTGGACGTGACGCTGTATGAGCGGGGCATTTCCAACCGCATCATCGAGGAGTTTATGCTCATCTGCAACGAGACCGTGGCGGAGCACATGGCGCATCTTGATTTGCCGCTTCTGTACCGCGTGCACGAAGTGCCGGACCCCGACCGCGTTACCGAGCTTGGCGCCTTCATGGCGGGATTCGGGCTGACGCTGCGCGGTTTGAAAAACGGCCTGCACCCCAAATCCCTGCAGGCGGCGCTTTCCAAAGTTGCGGGGCGGCCGGAAGAGGCAATCGTCAACCGTGTGGCGCTGCGCTCTTTGAAAAAAGCGCGCTACGCGCCGGAGAATCTGGGTCACTTCGGCCTTGCGGCAGAGTTCTACTGCCACTTTACCTCCCCCATCCGAAGGTATCCGGATCTGGTGGTGCACAGGGTTGTCAAGGAAACGCTGCGCGGCAAGCTCACCAAAAAGCGGTTTGAGCAGCTTTCAGCCAGAATGCCGGAGTATGCAGAGCAGACCAGCGAGCGCGAACGCGCCGCCATGGAAGCGGAGCGCGAGGTGGACGACCTCAAAAAATGCGAATACATGGCGCTGCATGTGGGCGAGCGGTTCACGGGCGTGATTTCCGGCGTGACTTCGTTCGGCTTGTTCGTGGAGCTGCCCAACACCTGCGAAGGTCTGGTGCGCATTGCCGAAATGTCGGACGATTACTACGTTTACGAGGAAAAGAACTACCGTTATGTGGGCAGGCACCGCAAAAACATCTATCGCCTGGGCGACACCGTCACCATCGAGGTCACCGGCGCGGACCCCGCCACCAGAAGGGTGGATTTTGCCCTCATTCCCGACAATCCCCCCAAGGGCAAAAACCCAAAGAAACCCAGACAGGGAGCAAGAAGGCAGTAGTGCTTTTTGAAACTTTGTGATATACTATATATTCGCGGAAAGGAGGAGACCCATGCCAAAGGGAAAAGGAATCAAGCCCATTGCCCAGAACCGCAAGGCGCGGCACGATTACTTCATCGAAGATACCTATGAATGCGGCATTGAGCTGCTTGGCACCGAGGTCAAATCCATTCGCGGCGGAAAGGTCAACCTGAAGGACGCTTACGCAAAAGTCCGAAACGGCGAGGTTTTCGTCGTCGGCATGCACGTAAGCCCCTATGAGCAGGGCAACATCTTCAACAAGGACCCTTTCCGTGACAGAAGGCTGCTTCTGCACAAGGCGGAAATCCGCAAGCTCAACGCGGTGACCATGCAGGACGGTCTCGCCCTGGTGCCGTTATCCCTTTATTTTAAGGACGGGCGGGTCAAGGTGGAACTGGCCGTTGCCAAGGGCAAAAAGCTGTACGACAAGCGACACGCAATCGCCGAGCGCGACGCGAAACGAAGCGCCGAGCGCGCCCGGCGGGGAGACGGGGAATAAGGCGGAAGTTGCTTTCGCCTTTCCCCAAAAATTCTTTTTTCATGGGGGCGTACTGGTTTCGACGGGAATCAAAGAGGACGGATAAGCGAGCCGCAGACCCGAACTGCGATAAAAGCGGGAACTTAAACACAAACGCCAACAACAATCTGGCTATCGCTGCTTAACGCAGCCGTCCGCACCGGAGGGCCCACGATCCGGTCCCGGGCGTCATCACCGTGGGGAACGAGCCCGCTAAAGCTTTGAAGCGGAACTTGTAATATGAAGCTACCGGAAGGTACAGCCCGCCGTCGGGCGGTGCCTTTGGGGAATCTCAAATCGACGGCTGCGCTCGGAGAAGGTCTTTCCGAAGGGTTTTCGGACAGGGGTTCAATTCCCCTCGCCTCCACCAATGTATCCAAACCCATATGCTTGTCACTACCGGAAGGAGCGTCGGCGTTCTCCCAAAAATGGGAACGTTTGACGCTCTTTCCCGTCCACGGGGTGACAATTATGTCCAGTCTGTCTTCATAGACTATGACCCGCTCCACAAACATCCGGCACGCTGCCTGCTGCTTTTTTGGTGCCATGTTGATGATGCCGGAGAACGAGTTCAGATACGCCGCCGCATCGGAAACGGACATTTTGGCGGCCTCGCCCGCGGCCTGATAGTACGAAAGCTCGTCCTGAAGCGCAGTCCGCTCCGCGTCCAGCATCTTGATTTTCTCGCCGATCTCTCTGGTGTAAAGGCCGCTGCCGATGGCGTCCACATAGTTTTTCAGTTCGCGCTCCACTGCCGAAAGACGCTTCTTTTTGTCTCGCAGGGCAGAGGGCGCTTTCTTTTTCTGCTCCAGGGCGTACTCGCGCAGATGGCTGGCAACGTTCTTCGACGCTTCTTTACTGAACA
>JBMNTW010000116.1:0-5807 GCA_050945935.1 Christensenellales bacterium | reverse complement strand
TATAGAGATTGAAATGTCAACAGTGTGGGATGTTCTTTCAACACTATAACGAACATCATCTTCTTCTGTGTTTAGAATGGATTGATGATAATCATTCGTCCATTCAAACAACCGGTCCAACGCGCTCGTGCCGTCGTTCGATTGGTTGCTGCGTGTAAAACTATGGCCTGCCTTCATTACATATACTTTCCCATCCTGCACACGATGCTGCGGTACGGGGTGCCTTTCAATCCCAAAATCGCATCCATCTCCCTGGCTGCTTTTTCGTACTTGCCGCGGGAAAAATGGACAAGCATATACTCCGCTTCCAGGATCTTTCCACGCGCCTCTTCGCAAAAGCTTCTTACCGGCGAAGGCAGAGAAAACACCCATATTGGCGTGCATATCGTCACATGCCGAAAAGCTGTCAGATCGACAGACACGGGTTCTATCGGCATTTTCCAGCGATGCACGCCGTACCGTCCACACCACCAGAAGCCAGACGTGCCGGATGTTTTTTCGCATGCCTTGATTTCATAAATCTGCGCTCCGGTCCTGTCTGCCTCTTCATAGGCTTTCTTTTTTACATAACCCATGCGCGAGAAAAAAACAACCAGTGCGGCCGGATTTGCCCCGACGTTAGCATAATCCTTTTCATCAAAACGAAAATGCTCCTGCCTGTAGAACACCCATGCCGCATAGCCGGTGATTGCCTGGCACAGCCCGAAAAAGAAGTAAATCGTGGACATGAAGTTCAGCGGGAACATGTAAAACTGAATGCAAATCCACAGCATCAGCGTAACTCCGAACACACCGCCGAGTATTACGCCGATTTTCTTTTTGCGCAGAAGAAGAAATGCCGCCATTATATTGGTCAGCCCGTTCACAATCAGCAATGCATAGCCGGAAAACGTAAAATCCCGGAACAGCACATCCGCAAAAGGAAGCACCTGAAAATACGGAAGCATGGCGTCCATGCCGAGCAGCTTTCCGCTCGGGTCCATCAGCATGGCCGAAGAACCGGCTATCGCGCCAATCCCTATGAACAGCGTCCAGAAAACAAGCCATCTTCTTGCTGCGTTATAGCGTGATTTCATTGCTTGCATAAGGCTGTCCTCTTTCTTGTTGTTAGAATCTAGTTTACAGAATAACACTCATTTCCAAAATAGACCATCATCACGGTGCAATTACGCCAGCATTTTGCACAAAAAGAATCGATGTGTTGACCGAGCAGAGTGGATGGGCCATACGGACGCGGAGATGCTTATCGATAGTTCGGATTTGACCGTATATTATGAACTTTAGCATCAGGAAGCTGACAAGATTTTTAAAAGTTTGCTACCAAACAGTTGCCGGAAGTAGGTAAATGAACATAAAGCAAAACCCCCGAAAGCCCTGACTTTCGGGGGTTTTTGTGGAGGCGCCACCCGGAATTGAACCGGGGGTAAAGGATTTGCAGTCCTCTGCCTTACCGCTTGGCTATGGCGCCGGGAACTGGAGCGGAAGACGGGGCTCGAACCCGCTACCTCCGCCTTGGCAAGGCGGCGCTCTACCAAATGAGCTACTCCCGCAATATGGTGCCTCAGAGTGGACTTGAACCACCGACACAGGGATTTTCAGTCCCTTGCTCTACCAACTGAGCTACCGAGGCGAAAGAAAGTGGCGACCCGGAAGGGGCTCGAACCCTCGGCCTCTAGCGTGACAGGCTAGCGCTCTAACCGACTGAGCTACCGGGCCACTTTTGGTGGGAACAACAGGGCTTGAACCTGTGACCCCCTGCTTGTAAGGCAGGTGCTCTCCCAGCTGAGCTATGCTCCCGAGCGCTGCCATTTCGCTGCTTTTTTCGCGGCACGTTTATTATTATATGGATTAGGGGGGGAGTTGTCAAGCACATACTTGCAGGGTTTGGCAAAAACGAACGAAAAAATCACGCGGCGGCGGACAAAACGCCCGCGCCGCCGCGTCTGAATGCCTGTTTTACTGGCTTTTTGCCTTACTTCGCAGGCTCAATGTCGTCCCTCTTTGCGATGAAGCCCACGCCCAGCGTGCCCGGTCCTGCGTGGGAACCGATGACAGGGCCCACGGGCTGGATGCAGATCTTCCCGGGATCGATGGCTTCTTTGAGCATATCGCGGATAAGCTCGCTGTCCTTCTCGCAGTCCGCCTGGGCGATGACCACGTACTCATTCTTTTCGGGGTCGTAATGCTCCTTGATGAGTTCTACCATGCGCCTAATCCCCTTCTTGCGGCCCTTCGCCTTTTCAAAGGGCTCCAGCTTGCCGCGGGGGCTGATATAGATGATGGGCTTAATGTCCAGCATCGAACCGAAAAACGCCGCAGAGGAGGAAACGCGCCCGCCGCGCTTCAGGTAGTTCAGATCGTCCACCATGAAGAACGCCGTGTAGAAGTTCCTGTTTTCCTCGACCCACTGAGCAACTTCCTCGATGGAGTCGCCGGCAAGGCGGCGCTTCGCCGCTTCGCGCACGATCATCGCCTCGGGCACGGAGATGGCAAGAGTGTCCACCAGAATGATCTTGCGCTCAGGGAAGGTTTCTAAAAGTTCCGCCCGGGCCATCGTCGCAGAGTTGAATGTTCCGGAAAGCTCCGAGGAAAGGCCAACGTACAGCACGTCCTTCCCCTGTTCGAGGAAAGGCGTCCAGAACTCTTTAAAATCTTGGGGGTTGCGCTGGGCGGTGGTCACCTTTTCGCCGTTGCGCAGCCTGTCATAGAAGTCGTTAAAGGGCATCTCCCGGAAGAAATTAAAGAAGTACTCCTTGCCGTCCATCGAGTAGGGCATCAAAATCGCCTGGATATCGAACTCCTCCAGCCACTCATAGGGCATTTCCGCGTCTGAATCGGTGGTCAGGACGTAATCAAATTCCAAATTTGCATCCTCCTTTTAATGGATGATAAAGCCTAATAAAACTCACTGTGATTATATAACACAGTGAGTAGCAGTTCAACACAATGGCGTCATCTTAAGAAATCCTTCAGAAACTCCGAAGGAGCGCTGCAAAGAAAGCTATCCCCTCGTTAAGGGACGCAATGCTGACCCGTTCGTTGACGCCGTGCATCGTGGAAAGCACCTCTTTGGCGCAGGAGAAGGGCGAAACGCGATAAATCGCGTCGCAGATGCCGGCAAAAAAGCGGGAGTCCGTAGCCCCCGTCATGATGCCGGGAACGGGAACAACGTCCGGCATCGCCGTTTGCAGCGCGCGGAGTATGGCTTTGTAATGCTCCCCTTCCGCCGGCGAAACGGCAGTGGCGTGATTGGCTTTGATGAGCCGCACGCTTACCCCCATGCCCTTGGTGACCCGTTCGCAATGGGCGAGAAGGCCCTCCGGCGTCTCTCCGGGGAGCAGCCTTGCGTTCAGCACCGCTTTGGCGGAACTGGGCAGCACGTTTGGCGCGTTGGACGCTGCAATCATGGTGGGCACAATGGTGGAGCGAAGCAGAGCGTTCGCCGCGGGGCGCTTTGCCATGCTTCGCCGCAGCCCCGGCCTTTTATAAATTGGAAGCAGGCTCCTCAGGGTGTTCAAGAGCGCGTCCGTGGCGGGGTTTTTCAATGGTCTCAGCGGATGCGCTTCGATGGAAGCCACAGCCCGGCACACCCGAACAAGGGCTGTTTCCCTGCCGGGCGTTGCAGCGTGCCCGCCTTCGTCTGCCGCTTCAATCTCAATGTCCGCATATCCCTTTTCGCATAGGGCTATGAAAATGCCATCCTTGTTTAAGCCGAAATCGCTGCCGCAAAAAGCATAGCCCCCTTCATCGACGGCAACGCAGAACCGCAATCCGCGTTCTTTTAGAAGCTTTGCCACAGCTTTGGCGCCGGTTTCGTCCACCGCTTCCTCGTTGTGGGTAAAGCAGAAGTAAACGTCCCTGTTCGGGGCAAAGCCCTTTGCGAGAAGTTCCTCAGCAGCCTGCAAAACGGCAACGAGCTGGCACTTCATGTCAAACGCGCCCCTGCCCCAGACGAAGCCGTCCGCAATCGCGCCGGAAAAAGGCGGGTACAGCCAGCCCTCCTCATTGGCGGGGACCACGTCCTGATGCGCCATCAGCAGCGCGGGCCTGCCCTGCCCTCCCTTCCAGCGGTAAAGCAGGGTGTATCCTTCGATTCGCTCACGCTCCAGCTTTTCGTGCGCCAGCGGAAAGAGTTCGGGGAGCAGATGGGCGAGCCCGTCAAACGCCTCCTGCGGGAAAGGGCCTTCCCCGCAGGAGACGGTTTTGCAGCGAATCAGCGCAGAGAGCTTCTCTTCGGGTTTCATTTTTTGACTTTACCGGTCTTATAAAGAATGCGGGCATAGGCGATAGCGATGACCGACGCCACCGGAACCATCAAGCCCACCATGCTCGAAGGAGTGCCCAGCAGGAACACGGCGGTCATGATGATGAGCGGCACCACGGCGATATACCACCGCTTGGCGACGAGCATGACCCCCAGCGCGCCGAACAGCGAAGGAAGCACATTGTCAAAGGCGGGCTTCAAAGCGTCACTGGTGATGACGGGCGTCAGCGGAACGAGGAGCAGCACGCCCAGAATGATGATGACGGTGGTGACGATGGTGGAAGTCGCCACGGCGATGGTGCTGATGAGTTCCCCCTCCTTGGTGCCCGGCTCCACGCCCACCGCCTTCATGGCGGCGGCACTGGCAGGTACTTTCATATTGGCAATATTGCCAGAAACGAAGGCAAGGTACGACCCGCCGGCGCCCAGCATCGGCGAATAGTTGAACACTTCGATGATGCCGATGGGCAGATAAACCGAAGCCACGGCAACGATGCCGTTCAGAAGACCGCTGATTTCCGGCCACGCGTTGTAAGAAAGGCAGGCAGCGGCGGGCACCGCCAGAAACATCAAAATAGCGGCAATGCCAGTGATTCTTCCCAGCCTGTGCAGAGACTGCTCGTACGGCGGGAGGACGGGTTTTTCCTTTTTGACTTTGCTTTCCTTCATTTTTTCACCCTCCTATGCGAGCCAGCCGGAGTAAAGGATCGCCATGCCCATGGAACCCACCATGGCAAGTGACATGGCAAAGCTCTCCATCCACTTCATTCCCGGCAGTTTAGACAGCACCATCAGCGCCACCATGAGTACCATGCTGGTAATCAGGGTGAGCAGCGTCACGCCGCCGGTGGCGATCATCTGACCGCCGAATGCCGCGGCAAGCCCCACGAACAGGCAGTCCACCATGATGACTACCCAGGTGGTGTCCTTTTCCCTCATGTTCGAAATCGTGGTTTGCAGCTTTTTCTGATAAAAGGTGGAAAAGATGAGTCCCCAGATGATGCCCACCGTCATGACGATGGCGATGGCGGCGAAGGCTTGCGCGTCGCCCGAAGCGGCGTCTGCCAGCGTGGAATACCCGAGCCCCTTTGCGGCACTTTCCGCAGCCACAAGTTCATAGGACGCGGAGCCCACCACCGAAAGGCGGATCCAGGGCAGCGGAATGCCCAGAATGGGCATCATCGCAAAGAGCGAGATGATGATGGGCAGCGACGGCACAATGGAAAAGATCGCGCTGCTGGCGGCGGCTTTTTTGAGCTTTTTCGCGTCAATGCCGCTTCGCTTCGCTTCCTTCCAGGCTTTGATCAGGAAAGCCAGCGACTGCAGAAGAACGAATGCGATAACTGCGATGGCGATGGCGTACAACAGTCCGCTGTTGGCTACCTCCATAAATGGCATGGTGCTATGTTCCTTTCTAAAAAAGTTTGGCTATAACGAAAGAGCCGCTTAACAAGACGGCTCTTTTCAGCCTTGTGTGTTATTATAACACCTTTGACATGAAAGCAACAGTATGTTCGTTTAAAGGTTTGGAAAAAGTTTCCGT
>JBMNTW010000115.1:0-5810 GCA_050945935.1 Christensenellales bacterium | reverse complement strand
AACGGGTTCCCTGGTGACTTTTTTGCCCTTGCCCACGACTTCCATATAGTCCAGAGCCGGCGCGCCGTTGGTGATGAGCGCCGCCACGGCCTTGCCCGCGTCGATGCAGCTGCCGCCGCCGATGGAAATCACGGCGTCGCAGCCTTCCTTCAGCGCCAGTTCGGTGATTTCGTCCACCTGTTCCACGGTGGGTTCGCCCTTCACTTCGCCGTAGGCAACGCAGCGAAGGCCGGCATCCTCAAACTGCTTACGGATGCCGTCCATGGTGGGGGAGTTGAGGAAGAAGGGGTCCACCACCAGCATGAAATGGCTGCCCAGAGGCTTGACATGGTTGACCAGCTCGTCAATGGCGCCCTTTTTGAATACGATTTTTGTTGCTGTTAAGAATGAAAACTCCATAATTGCCTCCTTCGGGGCGCATTTGGAATGCAAAACGGGCCCCGATGCGTCGAATCCGCCCCGCGCGCCCGTAGAATGGGGCGCGCGGCGGGCGGAAGAAGCGTTAAGCGTGCTTGTTCTGGAAGTTGTAGATGGTCTCGAAGCCGCTCTTGGCAAGGCCGTCGTAGCAGTCGCGGAACATGGCGTACACTTCGTCGTACAGGTTCATGGAAGCTTCGTCCGGCTCGTACACGTCCTTCACATGGACCATGTGTTCCGAAGCCTCGCGCAGATCCTTGAACACGCCCGCGCCCACGGCGCCGATCATCGCAGCGCCCAGAGCCGTCGCTTCGGGAGCGTCCGCCGTTTCGACGGTGCACTTGTAGATGTTCGCCTGAATCTGGTTCCACAGAGCGGAGCGGGCAGCGCCGCCGGTGACGCGCAGGGTCTTGAAGTCGGAGAAGCCGGCGGCCTTGAGGGCGTCGAGCATCTCGCGCATTTCGAAGCAGATGCCTTCCATCGCGGCGCGGAGCAGTTCGGACTTGGTGGTGCCCAGCGTCATGCCGATGAAAGCGCCGCGGGCCATGTCGTTGTAATGCGGGCAGGCAGCGCCGGCGAGCCAGGGCAGGAAGATGGTGCCCTTCGCACCGATGGGAGCCTTCGCGGCGGTGGCGGACATGATGTCATAAACGTCGATGCCCGAAACGTTGGCGGCGGTCATCTCAAACTGGGAGATGGCATTCCTCAGCCAGCGGAAGGAGGAAGCGGCGGCGGAGGCGTGGCCTTCCATGGTGTAGCCGCCGGCGGGGTGGCCCAGCACGTGGCACTTGCCGTTGGGGTCGCGAACGGGCGTTGCGGAGTAGCCGATGCAAAGGCCGGCGGTGCCCAGGCACACAGAGCCCAGTCCGGGCGTTCCGGAGTTGCCCACGCCCGCGGCGCCGCACTGCTGGTCGCCGGAGCCGACGAACAGCGGCGTGCCTTCCTTCAGGCCGGTCTTTTCCGCAACTTCACGGGTCACGGCGCCAATGGGGGTGCCGGGCTTCATGTTGCGGGGGTATTTGTCGATGTCCATCCCGAAGATGTCGCACAGCTCGGGGTCGAACTCGAAGGTGTCGCACTTGGTAACCAGCCACCAGTTGGCGTCGCTTTCCTCGTCGTACCAGTCGTCCGCGCCGAAAGCCTTCGCCAGCATGGCGTGGGGGGTGATCATCTTATAGGTCTTTTCATACAGCTCAGGCATGTTCAGCCTGTACCAGAACGCCTTGGAACCGCACTGCACCGAACCCAAAGGATGGCCGCAGCGGTTGTAAAGGTCCATTTCCGTCATGCCGTGCTTGGCAAGCTGTTCCCTGGCCCAGGGGAAGATTTCGGCGCCGCGCTGGTCCTGCCAGATGAACATGTTGTGCAGGAAGTTGCCCTCTTTGTCGATGGGGGCCCAGGTGGTGCGCTGGTTGGTGAAGCTGATGGAAATGATTTCAGAAGCGTCAACGTTCTTCTTCTTCAGAGCGGCGGCAACGGATTTGTAGGCAAGGTCGATCACGTCTTCCGCGCGCTGTTCCACCCAGCCGGGCCTGGGGTAGAAGGTGGGGGTTTCGAAGTACGCGCTGGAAACCTCGTTGCCGGAAAGGTCGAAAATGACGGTGCGAACGCCCATCGTGCCGGCGTCAATGCCAATGACATATTTACCCATGTAGTTCTCCTTTCAACATACACAGTCAAATGACTTTGTTCATTAATTCTCGATTTTCTCTTTTGAATGGTGCCTTTGACTTGATCAGAGAGCGGTGGAGCGGATTTGTCCGCGGGGGTAAGGGTATGCTTCAATGACTTGGGGGTAGCCGGTTCAAATATGAAAGGTAGTGGGGGAGCCGCGCGTTTGACGCGGCTCCCTATGCAAGAAGGGGGAGCAAAAGGGGCTTACTTCAGTTCAATACCTTTGAGCATCTTTTCAAACACGGGCAGATCGTCGATGATCTTCTTCGCGGCGCGGGTGCCGATGATGTCGACGCCGCGGCTCAGGCACATAAGAGCGATGGAGGTGGTCCAGAAAGCGCCGGTGCCGGCGATCTTCACCTTGCACTTGCCTTCGCAGGTCCTGACCATCAGGTCGACGATGTTCATGTCGGGACCGCCGAAACGGCCGGTGGAGGACTTCACGAAGTCGCCGCCGCCTTCAATGACGCATTCGCAGGCGGTCACAACTTCTTCGGGGGTGAGGTAGCACACTTCGATGATGAAGCGGGTCTCAAGACCGCCGGCAGCTTCCACGCAGGCCTTGATTTCGCGCACCAGATGGTCGCGGTCGCCGCTCTTCAGGTGGCCGTAGTCGATGACGTAGTCCAGGATTTCAGCGCCCTTGGCAATGGCGTCCTTGGCGGCGGCAACCTTGGATTCGATGGTGCCGGTACCGAAGGGATAGTCGATGACGACGCAGGGCTTCACATCGGTGCCCTTCAGCTCGTTGGCGACGAACTCGATGTAGTTCGGGTTGACGCAGACGGAGTTGGTGTTGTACTCCACCGACATCTTGACCAGGTCCTTGATCTCATCCAGGGTGGCGAAGGGGTTGAGCAGGGAACCGTCGATCATTTTAGCCAGGCGGGCTGCGGTCAGCTCTTTTCCGTGAAGATACAGCATGGTCGTTCTCCTTTTATGTCGTTGTTTTTTATTGCAGGCGCTGCCGTCGTGTCGGCGCGTCGGATGCACGCGGGTGAAAGGCAATGAACTAATAGAAAATGAGATATGCAATGAATTTTCACCTGCATGTTATCACAATCTAAAAACGTGGTAAAACAACGATAAAGCATAGCTGGTTACAACAAGGTGTGTTGAATATTTATCAACATGCCGTCGTAGAATGGATGCCGCACTTGACAAAGCCCCGTAAATCTGCCTATAGTGAAGGCAACACAAGGTACATTCCCGTTCTGTTTTTTGAAGTCAGCGGACAGTTTTAACAGAATTTGGCAATTCTTTCACCACCGGCATAGAACCAGCTTTGGTTTTTATATACACATTTCAGTTGTGGTTTCGCGTCGCCGGTTATACCGAAAGGAGCATGGACATGGACATCAAGAGTATCGAGGCCTTCGTCCGTCTTTGCAAGGATAAAAACATCAGCACAGCCGCCGGCAATCTATACCTGACCCAGCAGGGACTGAGCAAAATCATCAAGCGCATGGAGGACGAACTGGGCACAACGCTGTTCGTGCGCAAAAACCGGGGCGTGGAGCTCACCCAGATGAGCAAAATGCTGCTGCCCCGGGCGGAAGCGATTCTTTCGGAGTACAACAACGCCCTGACGGACATCAAGCGAAGCTTTCAGCAGCTGGCGGGAACGGTGAACGTGGTTCTGGAACTGGGATGTTTGTCCATCCTCACGCCCCAGCCTTTCCTCAAGTTTTTGCAGGACTACCCCTTCATCGATCTGCGCTTTGGCGAGCACAGGGACAGTTACTGCCACAAATGGCTGCTCAGCGGCGAGGCGGACATTGCCATCGTCGCCGTGGCGAAGGACGACGAGCTGTTCGACGACACGCCCTTTTTCAGCGTGCAGAGCGTGATCTACATTCCCAAGGACCATCCGCTGGCGAAGAAGAAGGTGGTCACCATAGAGGACCTGCGGGGCGTCAAGCTGCTGCTTTGCGGCTCCACCAACTACTACGCCATCATGAACGACTGCAAAAACGCCGGGTTCGAGGCGGACCTTGTGATGTGCACCACGGACATCAACGTCACCATGCAGTGTTTGCAGTCCGGACTGGGCGTCAGCCCCTTCATTCTGGGGTTGAACAAGGCATTCACCTGCCCGGACGATATCGTCGTCCGCCCGCTTTCACTGCTGGAGGACAAGCACATCTACATGCTCACGAAAAAAGGCGCGCCCCTTTCCGAATGCGCGACTCTTTTCAAAGACTATTTTGTGAACTATTATAAGGAATAGCGCGACACGAAAATCAGGCCGCGCACTGCGGCCTTTTATTTTTAAAGGACGGGCGAAACATGTACGAACTGACTCAGGCGGCGGAAAACGTTTACTTCATTGAATCCCCCTCCAAAATGGGGCTGATGGTGGAGGGCGGTGAAGCCATACTCATCGACTCCGGCAACGGCAAAGACGCCGCCAAAAAGGCCCTGCGCCACATTTCGGAAAACGGCTGGCGGCTCAAAGCCATTTTGAACACCCACCACCACGCGGACCACATCGGCGGAAACGCCTTCCTGCAGGCGCAGACCGGCGCGCCGGCCTACGCCAAAGGTACCTGCGCGGTGTACGCCCGCGAGCCGGTTTCGGGCGTCGCCATGCTCTTTGGCGGTCTGCCGCCCAAACAGGTGTATCAAAACAAGATGATACTGGCGGAACCTAGCAACGTGAGGGATGTTTCCGATTTTCCGCTCCCCGGCGGCGCAACGCTCATTCCCCTTCCCGGGCACTGCCCGGACATGTTCGGCGTGATGACCAAAGAAGGCGTGTGCTTCCTGGCGGACAGTTTGAGCGGCGAGCAGGTGCTGCAAAAATACCATGTGACCCTTTTATACGACGTGGCGGCGCACCTTGAAACGCTGTCGATGATCGAGAACCTGTCCGCCGCGTTGTTCGTACCCTCCCACGCGCCGGCGGTGGCGGACATTCGCCCCCTCGCCCGGATGAACCGCCAAAAAACCGAGGAAATCGCAGAGCTGATACTGCGATTGACGCAGGGCGGCAGCACGCTGGAGGACGTGCTGAAACACGTCATCGAACACTACAACATTTTCCAGAACATCTATCAGTACACGCTGACGCGCACCACCGTGCTTTCCTACCTGACCTATCTGGTTGACAAAGGGCTCGCGGCACTCGAGGTTGCCGATGGCAAGGCGGTGTACCGCCGGTTGTAGCGATCTTCCTTTTCGGAACGGGCAGGCACCGTTCCTTTTTATAATTTCATGATTTATCATGCTAACGCAATGCTTGACGAAATTAATTAATAGGCATATAATGGTTGGCATCAGATGACGCATACGCGTCACGGCGAGGAGTGCGCGCTTTGAACATCGATGTTTCCAATCTGTCCGCCGTTGAAAAGCTGACGCTGAAGCTTCGCGGACTGTACGAGAGCAGGGGCTACCGCCTGTTTTCCATGAACCGGCTGGAGGAGTATTCCCTCTATGTGGAAAACATGGACTTTTTAAAAAGCCGGGAAATCATCGTTTTTTCCGACCTCGACGGCAGGCTGATGGCGCTGAAGCCGGACATTACCCTCTCTATCGCCAAAAGCGTGAACGGCGAAAGCGGGTTGCAAAAGCTCTATTACCACGAAAATGTGTTTCGCCCCGCCCGTCACGCCAGGGAGTTCCGGGAAATCGCCCAGACGGGGCTGGAGTGCATCGGCGCGCTGACGGCGTACGATATTTCCGAAATACTCTTCCTCGCCCAGCGCACCCTTTTT
>JBMNTW010000114.1:0-5815 GCA_050945935.1 Christensenellales bacterium | reverse complement strand
CATCAGCATGAAGCAGCCGGTGCCGTAGGTGTTCTTCGCCATGCCGGGCTCGAAGCAAGCCTGGCCGAACAGAGCAGCCTGCTGGTCGCCAGCAGCGCCGGCGATCTTGATCGGGCCGCCGAAGATGGAAGGATCGGTTTCGCCGTAAACGAAGCTGGAGGGCTTCACATCGGGCAGCATGCTCTTCGGAATCTCGAAGCGCTCGAGGACTTCATCGTCCCACTTGAGGTCGAAGATGTTGTAGAGCATGGTGCGGGAAGCGTTGGAGTAGTCGGTCACATGGGCCTTACCCTTGGTCAGGTTCCAGATCAGCCAGGTGTCGATGTTGCCGAAGAGCAGATCGCCAGCAGCGGCCTTTTCGGCGGCGCCGGGGACGTTCTTCAGGATCCAGCGAACCTTGGTGCCGGAGAAGTAAGCATCGATAACGAGACCGGTCTTGTTGCGGATCTTTTCGGTCCAGCCTTCAGCCTTCAGCTCGTCGCAGAAGTCAGCGGTGCGGCGGCACTGCCAAACGATCGCGTTGTACACAGGCTTGCCGGTGTTCTTGTCCCAAACGACGGTGGTTTCACGCTGGTTGGTGATACCGATAGCAGCGATGTCTTCATAGGTAGCGCCGATCTTCTCAAGGGCCTTCCTGGCAACTTCGATCTGGCATTCCCAGATTTCGGTAGCATCATGTTCAACCCAAGCAGCCTTGGGGTAAATCTGGGTGAACTCCTTCTGCGCTACGCTGCAGATTTCGCCCTTCTTGTTGAAGAGAATGCAACGGGAGCTCGTGGTGCCCTGATCCAACGCCATAATGTACTTCATCAGTTTACCTCCTTGTGTCGTGCGTTTTTTTAGCGATCCGCTATATAGCACGGGGTCTCCCTCCCCGACTACAGCCAAAACAAGTTTCTTTTGGAGCAGTAACGACAGTTTCGATGTGCATTAAAGTCGATATGAGTGCATGATAATAACAGCTTCATGAAGAAATTGCCGTTTATACGGTATATTGGCTGCATATTTATGCAGAAGCCAGGAAATTCATTCGTTTACCCCGACAAAAAAACGGTTGGCTAAAAAAATGACAAACACAGCGAACCCTTCGGCCAGCTACGCTCTCTTTTCTCAGCAAACCGCCCTTCTCGTCAACAACATTATAGTGGCTGCACAAGCAAAATGCAACCGTTTTATGATAATTTAAGATTGATATATTATTGACATGTTACATCTTGCTTCTACAGGTATCTTGATAAGCGTGAAAATTTCACAAAGCGCGAAATACCATTCAAAAAGCACATAAATATGCAATGAAAGGTATCCACTTCCTGCTAAAGCTGTCGCAGCCTGCGAAGTGACGTATATACCTGCAACCGATGCAAACGCCTGTCAATCAAAGAACGACGCGGTATTCCGCCAGCATGCGCTCAAAAGCGGGAATGACGGAAGCGGCGTCCCCGCTTGTATAAAGCTTTACGCTGCCCTCGGATTTGCCGGAAAGCATGCCGTTTTCCGAAAGCACCCGTTTCAACTGGCGGACGGTGCCGGCGTTGCCGTCGAACAGCCTGGGTTCCCCAAGAAAATGCTCTTTGGCGTATCGCTCGATGTTTTCGCGCACAAAGGGATAATGAGTGCAGCCCAGCACGATGCCGTCGATGAGCTGCCCGTTGTACCTGCCAAGTAGCTCGGAAAGAAGTTCGTCCACCTCTTTGCCGGTCTTGCCCGCCTCGATGAGGTCCACAAGGCCGGAGCAGGGCACGTTTTCCACCTGATGGCGCGTATCCACCCTTTTTAGCAGTTCCTGATACCTGGTCAGCGCGCAGGTGGCATGGGTAGCCATCATCAAAATGCGGCCGCCGGCGGAGTTCTCCACGGCGGGCTTGATGGCGGGTTCCATGCTGATGACGGGCAGGTTGTATCTGCTTCGGATGTGCTTGATGGCGGCGGAGGTGGCAGTATTGCAGGCGACAACGATGGCCTTGACCCCCTGTTCCGAAAGAAACTTTGCGCAGTTCAGTGCGAGTTCGACGATGCGCTCCTCCGGCTTGGTGCCGTAGGGGGCGTTGCCGTCGTCGCCAAAATAGATGTAATCCTCGTTGGGGAGCAGGGTCATTGCGGTTTTCAAAACCGAAAGGCCGCCCATGCCGGAATCGAAGATGCCGATGGGTCTGTTGTCCAATACCTTCACCTCGGTCGGAAGCTTTTCTACGCGCCATTATACTCCATAACCCGCTTCGGCGCAAATCAGTCCGCGCTGCCCAGAGAGGCGATGGCAGCCGCCAGATACGGCACCGAATTGAACACTTCCTCCAGCGTGTTGGCGTTGTGCCCCATCTCCACCAGGATGCAGTCGCCGACGTGCTGGTTGTATCGGCCGGTTTTGACACGGATCGGACGCGTCAGCGACGGATGAATCGCGTTTAAGTAGTTGGTCAGCTCCAGCGCGATGGAGTAATTCCTTTTGTAGTTCGGCTTGACGGAAAATCCCTGACCGGTCTTCCCCTCCCCCGTCCCGACGACGAACATCACGCGCGCGCATTTTTTGCCGTTGAGTTTGACCACGTCGTCCACCGCTTCGTAATCCTCCATCGTGGCGTCGTCCTTGAGCTCGTAGGAATCCCTGTGCACGTCGATGAACAGGGTGATGCTGGGGTATTTTTCTTTGTAATACTCCATCGTTGTAAGGGAACGCTCGTAGGAAGTGCCCAGCCTGGGAGGTTCGTGGTTGGTGGTGTCGTGAAGGACGGGGATGCCGTACTCCTCGCTTAAGATTCGCGCCAGCTCCGTACCGACGGCGACGATGTTCTGCTCCTCGTCCGTCGTACGCCAGTCGTTTTCCATGGTGTGAAGATAGGATTCCGTGGCGTGGGTGTGATAGATCAGAACGCGGGGTTCGTCGCCCGTCAGGGTAACGTTCGAGCCCTCTTCGGAGTCCAGCAACTCGAAAAGGATGCCCCTGTCCACATCCTCGTCGATTTCCATCACGTCAAACCGGATGGTGTTTCCCCGGTTTTCCTCCGATTCGTAGGCGTCCGCCGACGGGAGCGCCCGAAGCATGATCCCGCCCGGCGAAAAAAAGGCGGTTTTCAGCCTGTCCCAGCTGATCAGCGTCACCAGCGCCAGCGCCGCGAACGCGATCAAGTAAAGCGTGGTCCTGTCCTTCTCCCTCACCGCCTTCGCCCTCCTGTTCATTGGTAAAGGTATGCGTTTTTCAGGTCATATAGAACCATCCCGAAAGCGCGCAAAAGGCAAGTCCCCCGCCCGTTCGGGCAGAGGACTGAAATCCTATTTAGATATGCAAATTTGATTTAATAAAGGAACCTTCTCAGCTCTTCCTGGTTGAGGTTGTGGAGCGCCATGTCGATGCCCGTGGCTAAAAGTTCTGCGGACCGGTCGATGATGCAGTCGATGTCCTTCGGGGTGACCACCAGCGGGCCGATTTTCTCTGAAACGACTTTGCCCACCAAATCCACCAGCTGGGCGCTGTTTTCCTCCTTTTCGCCCATTTCGTTGAGCAGCAGGGAAACCGCATCCTGCGAAATCGTGCTGGCGTGCACCACCGTGGGAACGCCGATGGCGATGACCGGCACGCCCAGGGTCTCTTTCGTCAGCTGCATGCGCCCGTTCCCAAGACCGCTGCCGGGCTGAACGCCGGTGTCCGTCAACTGGACGGAGGTGCTGATTTTGTCCGTCGAGCGGGATGCTAAAGCGTCGATGGCGATGACCAGCGCGGGCTTCACTTTTTCCACTAAACCCAGCACCACTTCGCCGGTTTCGATGCCCGTCACCCCCAGCACCCCCGGCGCGATGGCGCAAACGGGGCGCACCCGCTCGTCCACCAGTTCGGGCAGGTACTGCGTCACATGGCGGCTGACGGCGACCTTGTCCACCACCAGAGGACCCAGAGCGTCCGGCGTAATCGTCCGGTTCCCCAGGCCGATGATGAGCACCGTGTCTCCCTGCTTCAGCTCCGCCGTTAAGCCGGAAAGCTCGGTATGCAGGATTTGCTCCACCTTTTCGCGGTACACCGGGTCGTTTTCCGTTAACTTCGGCGCGTCGATGGTCACAAAAGCGCCCACGCTTTTGCCGAGTTCCTGTGCCGCCTCCTCGGTGTCGATAAACACGCGGGTGACCATAATGCCGTCTCCCGGATGCTCCTCGCTCACCCTGATTCCGGGCAAACCCGTTTTTTCTGCAACGGCCTCGCTGGCCAGATCCGTGCGCACTCCCATGGTTCAACTTCCTTTCAAATGGTATCGGCATTGTTTTCCCACAAAAGCGCCTGCATTATGTGATTTCGCTTGCAATCCCTGCCTGTCCGTGCTATAATCATTTCCGCATGAATAAACAACGAGGGGGGTGAATCGTTTGGCCAATATCAAGTCCGCCTTAAAACGTGCGAAAGTCGCTTCCACCAAGAATCTGCGCAACCGCATGATCAAGTCCAGCGTCAAAACCGCTTTGAAGCGTTTCGATACTGCTCTCGCCGCCGGTGATGTCGCGACCGCTACCGCTATCTACTCCCAGACGGTCAGCAAGGTCGACAAGGCCGTTGCCAAGGGCGTGTACCACAAGAACACTGCCAACCGCAAAAAGGCCCAGCTCGCCGCCAGGCTCGCGAAGGCTCAGTAATCATCATCTGCTGATGTCACATTTCAGGGCGTTGTTCATGCGTCCTGTTTTGTGTTTTTGGGGCTGTTATTTTTTTCCTGCAAAAATGCCCAGCACCGTGCGCTCGATGAGGGACTTCGCGTCCACCGTTTCGCTCTTCATGCGGTAATCCAGATCGGCAAGAGCCACCAGTGCGTCGTCCAGCTCCTTTCGCGTGAACATTTTTGAAAATGCGTCCCGTTTACCCGCGCGCTTATTGTCCGCCAGTGTGCGAATCTTATAGGCGATGGCGGGCAGCACGGCATACTCCGCCCCGTTTCCGCCCTTTTCGATGGCTGAACGCAGTATCAGCAGGGCGTTTTTTTTATTTCCGGCGAGCAGTTCGTCCATGGCGCGGAACACGTCCTTCTCCACGTCCGGCGCGACGCAGCGGTCAATCATCTCCCGGCTCACCGGCGCGCCGTTGGCGTAGCTCAGCACTTTTTCAAGCTCGGTGGTGAGAGTCAAAAGGTCCCTGCCCGTCACGGAAATCAGATGAGCGGCTTCCCGCCTGCCCAGCGTTCCGCCCTTGTTCGCGGCGAATTTCGTCAGCCAGGGCAGAAGTTCCTGCTCGGAAAGCAGATTGAACTCCACAACGCCGCCCGTTTCCGCGATGGTTTTGAAGATTTTTTTGCGCGCGTCGCACTTTCCGCGCGCCAAAAACACCAGCACTGTGGAAGGGTTCGGTTTTTTCAGGTACTGGAGGACGGGAGCGTCGTTCGCCTCGTTTTGCTCTTCCTTCTTTTCGCCACTCTGCTTCTCATCCTTGCCGGAATCGCCCTTTTTGGCATCCTGCTCATCTTTCTTTGAAGCGGCAAGCAGGCGGCTGTTTTTCACCAGCACGATGCGCCGCTCGTCCAGCACGGGAAGCTGCTCCGCGGCGGAGGCAATGTCTCCCGCTGCGGGGTCGTCCATGATGGAAAGGTTGAACTCACAAAAATCCGGCGAAAGCAGGCCGGTGAGCCTTTCCAGTGCCCGGTCTTTCACGTATTCCTCTTCCCCGTGCAAAAGATAGACCGGTCGAACGGCACCCGCTTTGATTTCATCGAAAAATGCCCTGTAATTCATGCAGCACTCCAAAGGGTTTTTGCCCATTATACCACATCAGGGGAGCATCGTGGAAAGGAACACCCCGTCCTTCGCCACCCGTATGGTGATGGCGCCTTGTTCCGCCGTTGTGTAC
>JBMNTW010000113.1:0-5821 GCA_050945935.1 Christensenellales bacterium | reverse complement strand
TCGGCGGTGAGGTTCGCGTTGTACGCCGAACGGCGAAGGACCAGCCTGCCGTTTTGCCGACTGAAACCGCGCACTTCCGTCATGCAGGCGGCATTTTTGGATAAAGCGGCGCGAAGCGCCAGCTCCCTTGCGCGGATGCCGTCCTCAAACAGCAGCAGTTCCGGCTTTTCGGCGTCAATCAGCGTTAAGAAGGGCTTTACGGCTTTGGCGCTGCGCACGGTCGGCGTTTCAAAAAACGCAGGGCAGAGGGCAAAAAGCACGTCCGCCCCCAGTTTTTCAGCTTCGTGAAGCACAAAGTCCTGGCAGTCTTTTTCGACTGTTTCGGACGGGCAGAGCACCCACAGCGAAACAGCATCCGCCCCAGCCTGTTTTGCCGCCGAAACCATCCCCGAAAGGGACGCAGTACACGCCTGATGACCGGCGTTCGAAAGCGCAACCATGCGGTCCGCGAAAAGCACAACGGCGGCGTTCATCCCTGCACCCCCTTGATGTAGCGTTCAAAGACGGCGGCTGCCATCTCTTTTGGAGAGTCGCCCGAAACGAAGGCGCACTGCCTTTCGTCCTGCTCGCGAATCAGGGTCTTGAGCGAAAAGCCGCCCAAAGTTGAGGGTGCCGCCTCGTAACGCTCGGGCAAATAGGACTTGGTGGCGAGCTTTTCCCGCAGCGTGGGCATGCGAAGATAGGAACGGGTGGTGTTCCCCATGGTCAAAACCAGCGGCAGTTGGGCGTTTCGCGTGCAGATGCCTTCGTCCAGCGCGTGGGTGACGCGGATGGTGTTTTGCGCACCGGCAAAGTGCAGTTCCACCACGTCGGTCAGAATGTCCATCCCCAGTAGACGCGCGACGGCGAAGGGCACAATGCCGCTGTTCGCCGGCGGCGCCTGCTTGCCGGCAAGGATGAGGTCATACCCGCCGTCCTGCTTCACAAAATCCGCGATCAAGGAGGCGGTGGCCACCGGGTCGAAGCGAAGGTCAGCTCCGGTTTCGACAATGCACACCCGGTCGAACCGGATGGCGGGAAGATTTTTTAAAATATGCTCGGAGTATCCTGGGCAGACCGTCAGCGCGGTGAGCTGGACCTCTTCACCAACAGCGACCATCTGGTCCCGAAGCAGAAGGGCGTTTTCCAGGGCGGCTTCGTCAAAACAGTTCAGAATGCGTTTGGCGTAGCTGGTGTCCGGCGCGCCGGTACCCAGGTTTTCCCAGTCCGCCGGTAAAACGTCGTCAAAATCGTCGATGACCTTAAAGGCCGTCAGGATATGAATCATGGAAAAGCCTCCGGAAAGGTATGCACCAAAGAAATATACGGAAAAACGTACAAAAGAACCGCAAAACAAGCACGCTGAAAGCGCGTCTTTCTTAACAGATAACATAAGGGTAAGAAGTTGTCAAGCAAATGGGTCATCCGGAAGGATTTGTGATGCCTTTTCACCCGAATGTGTGAAAAATCATTTTAAGGTCTTGACAATGGTGCGCATTGCGGATAAACTTGGATGCAAAGGGGACCACCCCATTCTTTTTAGAAGTAAAACGTACGGTAAACCATACAATAGAAAAGCCCCGTTTTTGCAACTCGCAGTGTCATACACACAATAAGTACGGAATAAATTACATAAAGGAGCAATCGCTATTACAGGCTGCCGCGCGCGTATGGCAGAGCGCGTTATAACCGTTGGATCAAACAAGTGACGGAAGGTGAGAGCATGGAGCAACTGGAACAAGCGGTAAACGGGATGCTCAAGGAGCAGTTTCCGAACGAAAAGGTTCACGCAAAGGTGGACGGCAGGGCGATTGCCACCCTGTACGGGGAGTGCAGTTCCTGGGACGCTTACATAGACGTTGGCCACGCGGCGGCGCGGTTCCCCGGCATTCGCAACGCCGTCAGCGAGATGACGGTGCAGGGCGTTGAAATCCCGAAGCGGGACTATGCGCCGTACGAGGAAAAGGGCCGGCGCATCGGTATCATCGACGAGGCGGACGTGGTCATCGTGGGTGCGGGCATCATCGGCTGCGCCATCGCCAGAGAGCTTTGCAAGTACAACCTGAAAATCATCGTCGTGGAAAAGGAAGACGACGTTGCCGCGGGCGCATCCAAGGCGAACAACGGCTGCATCCACCACGGCATGGACTGCAAGCCCCACACGCTGAAGGCGGAGCTGAACGTCAAGGGCAACCGCCGGTATTCCGACTGGGAGCGGGAGCTGAACATCGGCTTGAAGCGGCTGGGGTATCTGGAAGTCATCACCGACCTTGACGACCTGCCCCTGCTCGCAAAAAGGTTCCAGGTGGGCCTGATCAACGGCGTGGACGGCATCACCATGGTGGACGGCGCCAAGGCGAAGGAGATCGAGCCAGGACTTGCGGAGCATAACGTGGACGCCAAAGCCGCCCTTTACATGCCCTCCCACGGGTTTGTGGAAACACCCTATGTCTGCGTGGCGCTGGGCGAAAACGCGGTGGAAAACGGCGTGAAGTTCCTGTTCAATACCACCGCCTGCGCCGTGGACCTGAACGGGGATAACATCGAAGCCCTTGTGACGGACAAAGGCATCATCAAAACCAGATTCCTGATCAACGCGGCGGGCATTTACGCAGACGACATCGCCAAAATGGCGAAGGACTGGATCTACACCCTGCACAACCGTAAGGGCACCATCGCCATTTTTGATAAGGCCGCTCCCCCGGCGTTCAGGGGCGGCGTGGCCATCGTCACCGGGCTGGTCAAGGCGGGCAAACTCGCGGAGTCCAAGGGCGGCGGCATGCACCCCACGCCGGAAAACAACCTGCTGTGCGGCCCGTCCGCCGCAGAAGTGCCGGACAGGGAGGACACCGAAACCACCCAGGCGGGGCTGGACTATGTGATGTCCGGCTGTCATCAGGACCCCAACTCCACCAAGGCGGACATTATCCGCATCTTCTGCGGCGCAAGGCCCGCGGACTTCAAGGAAGACTTCGTGATCGAGCCTTCGGAGGTGACCAAGGGCTTCATCCACGCCGCCTGCACCCAGTCTCCGGCGGTGGCGTCCGCGCCGGCCATTGCGGACAGGGTGGTGGGCTTCGTGGTAGATGCCATCACCGCGGAAGGAGGGGACATTCACGTCCGCGAGGACTATAACCCCTACCGCCCCAAGCCCGTGGAGTTCCGGCATTTGAGCCGCGAGGAGCAGGCAAAGCTGATTGAAAAGGATCCTCGCTACGGGCGCATCGTCTGCCGCTGCGAGCAGATCACCGAGGGCGAAATCATCGACGCGCTGCGTTCCCCCCTGCGCCCCGGTTCCATCAACGCCATCAAGTACAGGACCCGGGCAGGCATGGGCCGCTGCCAGGGCGGATTCTGCCAGCCGAGGGTGCTGGAACTCATCGCGAAGGAGCTGGGCATCGACCCGACGGAGGTCACCCTGACCGGCGAAGGCTCGAACATCCTGCTTGAAGACGACCGCATACAGGCAAATGATTGAGGGGAGGTGCTGAAGATGAAAGAACTGTTTGCAGACGTGGCGATCATCGGAGGCGGCCCCGCCGGCCTTGCCGCCGCAGTGGAAGCGTACGACGGCGGCGCGCAGAACGTGCTGATTCTGGAGCGCGACCAGTCCTTAGGCGGCATTTTGCAGCAGTGCATCCACGACGGATTCGGACTGCACCGCTTCGGGCAGCGCCTTTCGGGCACCGAGTACGCCCAAAGGTATGTGGACATGGTGGCGGAGCGGAACATCGAGGTCAAGCTGGATACCATGGTCATCGAACTGACCGAAGACAGGGTGATTTACGCCATCAACCCCAAAGACGGCATGATGCGCATCCGGTGCAAGTCCGTGATTCTGGCCATGGGCTGCCGCGAGCGCACCGCCAGCCAGGTGTTCATTTACGGTTCCCGCCCCGCGGGCGTGCTGACCGCCGGCGCCGTGCAGCGCTACATCAATATCGAAGGCTATCTTCCCGGCAAACACGCCGTGATACTGGGTTCGGGGGACATCGGGCTCATCATGGCACGTCGCATGACGCTGGAAGGCGTGAAGGTGGAAGGCGTGTTTGAAGCGATGCCCAACCCCGGCGGGCTGACGAGGAACATCGTCCAGTGCCTGCACGATTACAACATTCCCCTTCACCTGTCCACCACGGTGGTGCGGGTGCACGGCAAGAAGCGCATCGAAGGGGTGACGGTGGCGAAAGTCGGGCCTGATTTTCGCGCCATCGAAGGCACGGAGCAGTACATCCCCTGCGACCTTCTGGTGCTCGCCGTCGGGCTCATCCCCGAAAACGAGCTTTCGCGGGGCGCGAAGGTCGAGATGGATCCCAGGACGAAGGGGCCGGTGCTGGACAACAACATGATGACCAGCGTGCCCGGCATCTTCGCAGCAGGAAACGTGGCGGTGGTGTTCGACCTGGTGGATTACGTTTCCGCCTCCGGCGTGACCGCGGCGAAGGGCGCGCTGAAGTTCATCCGCGGCGAGCTGAAGGAGCAGCCGGAGTACCGCGCCGTTTCTGCGGGCGAAAACGTGAACTTCGTCATACCCCAGAGGGTGCGCGCGGACGCGGACGGGGAAACGAACTTCTACCTGCGCGTGAAGCGCCCGCTGACCAAAGTGCAGCTTCTTTGCGAGGAGGGTGAAAACATCATCGCAAAGAAGCGGGAAACCCACGCCGCCCCGCCGGAGATGATGGCGTTTTCCGCGAAGACCTTTGGAAACGCCGACATTCAAGTCAGCGTGAAGGAGGTTTGAGCCATGGCTGAATACACCTGCATCATCTGCCCCAACTCCTGCCTGATCACGGTGGAGGAAGGGGAACAGGGCCTCATCATCACCGGCCATAAGTGCAAACGGGGCGTGGATTTCGCCGCCGGCGAGCACACCAACCCCACCCGCATTCTGACTTCCACCGTCAAGCTCACAGGCGCAAGAATCCGGCGGCTGCCGGTAATCACCACCGGCGAAGTGCCCAAAGCCAGGCTGTTCGAATGCCAGAAAGCGCTGTTCTCGGTGTCCGTCGCCGCGCCTGTTGCCTGTGGGGACGTGGTGGTGAAGGACCTTTGCGGCACGGGGGTGGACGTCGTCGCCACCAGAAGCGTGTCGGAACACAAGGAGTGCTGATAATTACACGCTAAGCCCGTGTTCTTGCAACCTTCGGTCATTTTATTGTATTATTCTAATAATATCTTGAGCGCCCTAAAGGGCTGAAAAGAGGAATAAAATGACCGATTCCACGCAGTTTTATCAGAAAAACGGGCGGGTTATCATCATGCTTTCCAGGGACCTTCTGAACCTTTCGGAAGGGGACAGAATGATCCCCATAGCGGAGTACGAAAAGCGGTTCGGCTTCTCGCGCTGGACCATTCAGACCGCGATACGCTTTCTGCTGGACAACAACTGCGCGAAATTCGTCAAGCGCGGGCCAAAGGGAACGTTTGTGTACGATCTGGATTACAAGAAGCTGTGGAGCTACACGAGGTGGGACCCGCTGCTCGGCCTTGCGCCCCTGCCGTCCAGTCCCATTCACGACGCGCTGCTCACCGGCCTATCCGAGGTGTTCAACGGCACGAAGGTGCCCTTCAATTTGAGCTATATGCTCCCCGGCAGCCGGCGCTTTGAAGCGCTGAACAACAAGCAGTGCCATTTCATCATTTCCACCAAGCTCGCCGCCCGTCTCATGCAGAAAAAATACCCGAACATCAGCATCGCGGCGGAACTTTCGGGCTGCAAGTACTCCGACCCGTACAAACTCTTTTTCGCGGACCCGAAGGAAACGAGAATAAAGCCCGGCATGAAGGTCGCCATCTACGATGCGGCCATCGAGCAGAGCCATCTTTCCGAACTCGCCATTCA